>JAITLH010000019.1 GCA_031277995.1 Deltaproteobacteria bacterium | reverse complement strand
ATTACCGTTTGGTAGGTAGAAATTTTTCGCGAAAAGTCCCCTATCGCTCCCCTTAACCTAGGTAATGACCGTGGCCCCCAGGTGGGCCTTTTGGCGCGGGGCGCCGGAGAAGTTTCGCTTTGGGGAAAGGCCTTGGTAAGGGACGCCTTGGGGAGCGTCGCCTAGGGGATAGGCCCTGGGAGCGGTCGCTTAGGGAAGCGACTTTTTGGCCAGGGTTGCCAAGGGAACCGCGGCCTAAGGAACTGACGCCAAGCGAACTGGGGCCTAGCGGACTAGGGCCAATGGTACTGGGGCTTGGGTGACGGGAAGATTTTGGAAACCAAAGCGGAAAAGTTTACGGGGGACCTTTTTGGGCCGAATTTGATTTTAACGATTATTTCAGGCTTTTGGCCAGGGGCTTAGGCCTTTGGCAAGGGCCAAGTGACGGGGCAAATTATTCATGAAAATTAAATGTTTAGGCGCGATTCGCACGGTTACCGGCTCTTGTTATCAGCTGGAAAACCCCAATGGTGGGTTTACCTTGATAGATTGCGGGATTTTTCAAGGCGGCCGGCAAACGGAACTTAGAAACTTCAATACCGCCTTATATCGCCCCAAGGAAACCCAGGCCATCATCATCACCCACGCCCACATGGATCATTCGGGCCTGGTCCCCCGTTTGGTTCAGGGCGGCTATGCCGGCCCCATTTACGCGACCGAGGCGACGTGCGATCTCTTGCCTATTTTGTGGCAAGACGCCGCCTTCATCCAGGAGCAGGAAGCCCAGTGGAAGTCCAAGAAAAACAAGCGCCAGGGCGGCCAGGGGATAAGCCCCCTGTACGACCGCGAGGCCGCCGAGGCGGCTTCGAAACTCTTAAGGCCCCTAAAACTTGACTCGGAAGACGAGATCCTGCCCGGCTTGGTGGTAAGCTGTTTGACCGCCGGGCATATCCTGGGAGCGGCCAGCGTCAGGCTCACGGTTAAGGAAGCCGACGGGGTTAAACACGCTCTTTTTTCCGGGGATCTTGGCCGAAAAGGTCAGCTCCTGATTAAAGACCCGGAGATTCCCCCAAAATCAGACGTCATTTTCATGGAAACTACCTACGGAAACCGCCTGCACAAAGATCTCGACCGGACCATCGACGAACTGGTTTCGATCATAAACCAAGCCTACCGGGAAGGCGGGAAGATCTTAATCCCCACCTTCGCCGTGGAAAGAACCCAAGAACTCATGGTTCTTTTGGCCCAGGCTTGGCACGAAAAAAAGATCCCCCAAGACATACCGATCATTTTAGACTCCCCCCTGGCCATAGCGGCTTCGGAGATCTACCTCGATCACCCGGAACTCTACGACTCCGAAACCATGGCCCTGGTCCGTAAAGGCCATGGCCCCATGTCCATCGACACCTTAAAAATTACCAGGACCGGGGAAGAGAGCCAAAAAATCAACGACATCAGGGGCACGGCCATCATCATGGCCGGTTCCGGGATGGCCAACGCCGGTCGCATCCTCCATCACTTTAAACACAACCTCTGGCGGTCCAACTGCCACGTGATTTTCGTGGGCTTCCAGGCCCAGGGCACCACCGGCCGCCGTTTGGTCGAGGGGGCCGACACGGTCAAGATCTTTCGGGAGGAGGTTAAGGTCGAGGCCAAGATCCATACCCTGGGGGGCTTTTCCGGACACGCCGATCAGCTAGAGTTACTCGAATGGTTAAAGCCGCAAATACACCCCGATCTCCTAGTGATCTTAACCCACGGCGAGGAATCGGGGACTTTAATTTTCCAGAAAAAACTAGCCGATCTCTACCCAAACCTCAATACCCTGGTCCCTCGTTGGTTAGACGTGTTGGATCTGCCGCCCCAGGCCCCCATGGCCATTTCCGAGCGGGTGCCCTTGGCCGCCGAACCGGTCCTGGCCGAGGTTTTGGCCTCCGATATCCAAAGCTTCCAGCGCCGCCTGGCCAGGCTCCAAAACCAGCTAACCAATCGCCAGGAGCCTTTGAGCCCGGAAAAACTCTCCCTCCTAGAAAACCTTTTAATCCAAGCCGAGGCCATCGCCGTCTCCACCGAGACCGACGTCGCCGCCTAAGTTGGGCTGAAATATCCCCCCATCCCGGCTAGGCTCCTGGCCGGGAAACCGGCCGACCATGCCAGCCGGGATGGCCGAGATGGCTTGGCCCTTGGCCCTTTGGGGGAAATAAAGCTATAATCGGCCCGAGGGAAAAACCGTTTTTTCCAAATTTCGATAGTAAGTTAGGAGGGCGCCTTTGGCCGAGCCCAAAAAAACCAAAACCCCCGACCATGGCTTTAGTCATCTGACGGCCAAGGGATCGGCCCGCATGGTTAACGTATCCGAAAAAGCCCCAACGCGCCGCGTGGCCGTGGCCGAGGGCACCATCACCCTGGGGCCTAAAATAACCGAGGCCATTTTGGACGAAAAAGTCAAAAAAGGCGACGTTTTGGCCGTGGCCAGGGTGGCCGGGATCATGGGGGTCAAAAACACCTCCCGGACCATCCCCCTTTGCCATCCCATTTTCATATCCGGCTGTGACCTCGACCTTGAAGTCATCAAAGAAACCTCGACCCTTAAGGCCGTCTGCCAAGTCACCACCGATAGCCAAACCGGGGTTGAGATGGAAGCCCTAAACGGCGTGATGGTGGCCTTACTGACCGTATACGACATGTGCAAGGCCCTTGACAAGGGCATGATCATCGGCCCCATTAGGTTACTGGAAAAATCCGGGGGCAAAAGCGGCACCTATAAGGCCCCTAGCTGAAAACCCGCCGCGTCGACAAAAACCAAAGGGCGATCGAAGATTTTTTCCTCGATCGCCCTTTTTTTGGGTATTTTGGCCTGCCCCTAAGGCGGCGGCCTTGGTCGGGCGGGGTTTTGGGGCCCAGGCTTGCCCAAGCGCCCAGGTTAGCCCAGGCGGCTAGGCTAGGCTAGCCGCGGGGGCTATTTCTTAGGGGCTTTCTTGAGGTTGTTGGCCAGGTAGTAGGCCAGGCCGACGAAAGTCGAACCGCCCAGGATGTTACCCAAGGTCACCGGAATCAAGTTTGAGATGAAAAAACCGTACCAACTGGCGGTCAAGGGCACGGTTCCGGCGTAGGCGGGGCTGCTTCCGGTGAATATGCCCAAGGGGATGAAGGTCATGTTGGCCACGCTGTGTTCAAAGCCCAGGGCGGCGAAGGTGGTGATGGGGGGCCAAAGCAAAAGGACCTTAGAAACCCCATCGGAAGACGAGAGGGTCAAGAAGATGGCCAAGCAAACCAACCAGTTACAAAAGATGCCCCGGACAAAGGCCACGGCAAAGGGCAGATCGCACTTGGCGTTGGCCACGGTCACGATGTAAGTGGCCGTGTCTTGGTCGGCTATTACGCCGCTAAAGTTTCCAAGCCAGGCCACGAATACGGATCCGATAAGGTTCCCGAGGTAGGTTAGGATCAAAACCCGAAATAGCTTATTTAGCCCCAGGCCGTGTTTGGCCACGCCGCAAGGCATAAACAGGCAATCGCCGGTAAAAAGTTCGGCCCCGGCCATGA
Source organism: Deltaproteobacteria bacterium (assembly GCA_031277995.1). Taxonomy (GTDB): domain Bacteria; phylum Desulfobacterota; class Desulfarculia; order Adiutricales; family Adiutricaceae; genus JAIRNQ01. Next base: position 1,923 of record JAITLH010000019.1, on the reverse strand, counting down.
GGACCAGTAATAACCCGACCGGGAAGACCACCCCAAAGGCCAGCCTTTGCAGCGATCCCCAGATTTCCACATCCATGCCCGCGGCTATCCTTAGGGCCATAAAACAGCCAAACGCGACGTAGGCGCCGGCCATGCCGGCCAGGATCAGGTTTGAGCGAATGGTCAGTTTGGACTTATTAAGTCCCTCGTCGCAGACCGTTTCTATTATTTCAGTCGATGTTTTAACCGCGTTCATGTATAACCACCTTCTTTAAGCTCGGCCAGGGGCCGAAAACCCATACCTTAACATTACCCCACTTGGTTTTGGAAAAAAATCTCATAACTATCGATATCGCAACCCTTTTTTTTACCACGATTCAAAAAAACCAATGGTTCGCAAAAGTTTTAAATTAGCCGCCACGATAAAGCCTACCACGTGGCCATTTTGACACAAGACAACTCATTTGGCTAGTGTTACTTTGCGTTTCTACTTTTGGTCAATAAAATATCTTAGCCGTTTCAAAACCTGGTTGGTCTCATCGATTTTCGCCTAAAGGCGCAAAAATTAAAACAAAAAAAACCGCGAGGCCAACCTAAGATTCGTTTCTCGATGGCCTTACGGTTTTTATTTTTGGTCGGCCCCCCGGGGGCCGAGGCCTAAGAAAAAGGGCCAAGGTTTTGGCCTTGGGGAAAAATTTTACCCACTCTTCTCCGCTGGCCGCGAAAGTTTCCCGATAGTTTCCTTTAAGCTTCGATCAAGACATCCAAGGCGCCTTTGACTTAATAAACTCAATAACTCATAAACGCGAAGGGCGATCGAAGACTTGACCTTCGATCGCCCTTACGGCTTTTTAGTTTTCCCAGCCTTTGGCGCCGGGTCATTAAAAAGACTTGGTTATGGGAACTGGCGTCCCCAAAAATGGCGGCTTTATTATTGGGGGGCGGCCTTCTTGACGCCGTTGGCTAGGTAATAGGCCATGCCGACAAAAACGGAGCCTCCCAAAAAGTTACCCAAGGTGACGGGTATGAGATTGGTTATGAAAAAGCCCGACCAATTGGCCGTCAAGGCCACGCTTCCGGCGTAGTTGGCGCTGTTTCCGATAAAGATACCCAAGGGTATGAAAGTCATGTTGGCCACGCTGTGTTCAAAGCCCAAGGCCACGAAGGCGGTAATTGGGGGCCATAGCAAAACGGCCTTGGAAACGCCATCCGGAGCCGAGAGGGCCATGTAAATGGCCAAGCAAACCAGCCAGTTACAAAAGATGCCCCTGACAAAGGCGACCCCAAACGGCAAAACGCACTTGCCGTTGGCCACGGTCACGGCGTAGGTGGCGGTCGCTTTGTCGGCCATTAAGCCGGTGTAGTTTCCCAGCCAAGCCACCACAACGGAACCAATGAGGTTTCCGATCCAAGCCAGGATCAAGATCCTAAAAAACTTATCCAGGCCAACGCCGTGTTTGGCCACGCCGCTTGGCATAAACATGCAATCCCCGGTAAAGAGATCGGCCCCGGCCACCAAGACCAACAATAAGCCGCACGGGAAGACCCCGCCAAAGACCAATCTTTGAAGGGAACCCCAGGACTCCAAAGGCATGCCCCCAGCTATCCTGAGAGCCAATAAAGATCCAAACCCGATGTAGGCCCCAGCCATGAAGGCTAGGATGAGATTTGAACCAAGGGTCATTTTAGATTTCGCTAATCCTACGTTGCAGACAGCTTCAATGGTTTCAGCTGACGATTTGACCGCGCTCATCAATAACCTCCTCTGACAGCGGACCTCGACATTCCGAATTTGAACGGGCGCATGATTGGCCATAACCTAAAGTTATGACTATAATGCTAATTTAACAGAATATACTTAGCTATTCAAAATTAAATAGTAAATATATACAATTATTGAGATTAAACTTGTCTATTAAATAGATAAAATCTAAACTCAATTTC
>JAITLH010000010.1 GCA_031277995.1 Deltaproteobacteria bacterium | reverse complement strand
CGATAAGGCGTCCCCTTGGGGCCTGGGCTCGGCGCCGTCGTCGTTGGCGTTTTGGGGGCCGTTTTGGGGGCCGTTTTGGGCGCGATCCTGGGAACCGGCGGCGGGCGCGTTTTCGGGGCCGACCCCGTCAGGGGCGGCATTGGCCGCGGCCGGATCGGCCGCCGGCTCGGCGGCGGCTTGGGCGGTTACGGGGGCGGCCGGGGGCTTGGGGCTGGGGGCGACGAGGTTGGCGTTGTAGCGAAGTTCCCGTAGGACTAGGACCGCCGGGGAGGGGCCGGAGGTTAGCCCTTGGGCCTTTTGGGCGGCCTCGGCCAGGTTTTGGGGCAGGGGGACGGTTAGGGCCTTTAGGGCCTGACTCCAATACTCGATGTAATCGCGGTAGTAAAGGGTCCCGACCTCGCCTTGGATCCTCGAGACGTCAAGCTCGCTTAGGGAGAGGCCCGAATCGTTTTCGCTTACGCCAAAGACCCAGCTGTCGGAAGTAAGCTCCTTAATGATCTGGGGGGTACGCTGGGTTAGGTATTCTTCGAAACCGGCCCGGGTATACAAAAAGGGTATGGGGAAATCGTCGCCGTCAAAGGGGGATAGGCTTTCGCCCAAGGCCCTCTGGAAGGTAAAGGGAGCCCGGGCCGAAAGGGCGGCTTCCTCTTTGACCTGATCGTAGGCAAGTTCGGCCAAAGGCAATTGGAACATGGCCTGGCGGGCCCTTTCCAAAAGGGCGTAGTCAGGTTCGCTGGGCTCTATCCCGTAGGAGATTAGGGCGGCCAACTGGCCCTTTAGTTCGTTTTGGGCCTCGGCCTCCCCTTGGTATTGCCTCGACCAGCGCTCTTCTTCCCAGCCGGAAAGAAAAGCGCCGTCCAGCCGTTCGGGCTGGCAGAGCATCAAGTAGGCCCGTAGGTTCTTTTTTAGCTCCCCGATATTCCCTAGGGAGTTTTCCACCTGCCGGGCGGCGTCGGCGCGGATGAGGCTTAAAAACCTCTCGTTAAGATCGCCTTTGTAAGCCTGGCCAACGACGTTTCTGGCCTTTTCGCCTTTGTAGAGACCCAAACCGTATTTGAGTTTAGAGTCCTTCTCCGGGTTAAAAACGTTTAGGGCCGTTTGAAAACCCTTAAGCTCGGGCAAAACGTACTTGGCGCCCTCGGGGCTCTGGTTTTCTCTGATCTTGGCCGAAATCTCGGAGCCGATAAGCTCAAGATCATGTAGCTTTGAGTAATTGAAGTTAAAACTTAGGGCCAAAAGAAAGGCGCACCCTATCATGAGGGCGAAAATGGCCACCTTTGCGGCCCGGTCACTAAAGCGGAACCCGGCGAATTTTTTCCGATCATCCATGGCCAACCCGGCTTCGGGGATGATGGCCTCGGTAAAAACCTTGGAGAGAAAAAAGCCCTTGGCGTATTCGCCCAAGGACGGCTGGTACCCGGTTTGAAACGACCACTCGCCATTTTTGTCGGCTTCTTCCAGGGCGTTTTGGGCGCTTACCGAGCAGGTAAAGAAAAAGCCCCTAAACATGACCTCAGGGTGGTAACGAGACGGCCCAAAGGCCTCGGAGATGAAATCCTCAAGCTTGGCCGAGAGTTTTTCCAGTTCCCGGGGGAAATTTAGGATATCGCCCCTCGCCGCCAGATCCCTTTCATGGTGCATCTTGGGAAAGACTTGGCTATTTAAGGTTTTTAAAAGATCGGCCACCTCGGCCCTAACCCGGCCCGGTTCCATGGGCCCCTTGACGTTATGGAAGCCGAAAATCTGCTCGCGTTCGGCCCTCGACAAACCCGAGAAAAACGTGAAAAAGCCCGGAACTGCGTCGGTTTTGGTCAAAAGCAGATAGACCGGCACCTGGGTTTTGAGGGTCTTTAACACCTCGGTCAGGCGATCCCTCGTGACCCGGGCCAAATGCTCGTAAACGCTTTGATCTTCCAACATCAAATCCCTAAGGCTTAAGGTCACGATGACGCCGTTAATGGGCCTCGCGGGCCTGGCCTTATACAAAGCCGTAAGTAAGTCGGCAAAAGGCCCTTCGCCGTTTCCCCCAGAACCTTTCTCCAAATACCCTCCCGGGGTATCGACGTAAATGGCCTGGTTTCCAAACAGGACCTCGGGGCTGACCGTGGCGTTTAGCTTATAGAGGTTACGATCGGCCTGCTCGTTTATGGGAAATTTTTGGCCGGAATTTAAAAGGGCCAAGGTTTTGCCGCTATCGTTTGAGCCGATGACCAGATACCAAGGCAGCGAATATCTCGACCTGCCTTCCGGCCCAAAATAACTTGAGGTCTCAATCGTGGTAACGGTTTCCTTGATGGTTTGCCTGGTCCGGTTTCTCTCAAGTTTTTCGCGTTTTTTGGCCTCGGCCCTCTTTTGTTTATTGGCTAATTTTTCCGGATCCTTATTTTCGATCTTGCCATTTATCGACTTATAGGCGCCCATGAAAAGTAACCATAGGACAAAAAGCCCAATGGTCGCGGCCAACCTGGCGTTGAAACTTCCCAGGATCTGCTTTCCCGAGACGCTAATCGTTGGCCCCAATAGCCAAATTAAAGCCACCAAAATAACCAGCATGGCCAAGGTGACCACCCCGGCCTCCCGCAAATAACCGCCAAAGCGAGTAAAGAAACCAAATACGCGTTTAATCATTTTTTAGTACTCGCCTGTCGGAACTTCCATTGGCGCCGACGCGCGGCCATCGGCCAAGTCGTTTACGGTTCCGCCTTGGCCTAAGCCTAGGCTTAGGCCGTGGGAGGCGGAACCGTAGCGAGCGAAGACCTCGTTGGCCCGGGTATTTAAGGTAAAGTAAAATCCGACAAAGCTTATGGCCAAAACCGTTACGGCCAAAACGATAATTAGCCAAACGGGTAGGTAACGGTGGAGGGGGTTTACCGTCTCGACCTTTTGGACGGGTTTGGCCAAATCCAAGACGGGATCGCCCCGAAGGATTCTGATTTGCTGATAGACCTTGTCCCTTAGGGCTTCCAGGGCATGGATACCCCTTTCCATGACCCGGTAGCGGCCCTCAAAACCAAGGCTAATCAAAACGTAGATTAATTCCAGCAAATAGAGGTTTTGGGCCGGGTGTTGCATGCAACGATCGAGAATCTTAAAGGACTTTTCGCCGCCCCAGGTCTCGTCGTGAAAGGTGCTCAAAAGAGCGTCGTGGGCCCAGGCGCCGCTATCCTCAATCGAGGACATGGTCACGCTTTCGTCCAAGGCCGTGCACAAAACGTAACGGGCGGCCAAGATCTGGGAGCGGTCAACCGCGCTATTTAAGGCCTTGGCCTCAAAGGCCCTGACGCCCGTCTCAAAGGTCTGCCTTAGCCAATCAAGGTTTTCCTGCTCGCCCTTACGAAGGTTGATGATTTCGGTCAATAGCGGCAAGGCCGCCTCGATTAGGGGGTTAACGGAGTTTTGGAAGCGCTCCAATGAGCTTTGCTGGCCGATATAGGGCTGATCCAAGGCCGAGGCGTTTACGGGGGGCCTGGCCACCACCTTAAAGGGCGCCTCGCCGCGGCTAGCGGGCAATTCCCCCAATGGCCTTACCACGGTCTTATCGGAATCGTAACTTTCTTGGCTGGGCATCCTCATCGCTCCTGTCATTCCAGCGCCCCTTGGCCTAGAACCCAAAATTTTTAAAAAGCCCACAAAAGCGGCGCCCCCCAGAGGTGGGGGGCCGCTTTTGGGTCATTGTTTGATGGCCCAAAAGCGGAGCTGTAGTCCCGGGAAGGTCCCGGAGACAAAAAAGGCGAATCCGCCGGAGAGTTCCAGTTGGGAGAGTTCCTCGGAAGTAATCTCCAGGCGGAAGTAAGTTTTGTCGGCGTGGAAGGGTATTTGCCTGGGCGCGACCGGTAAGGGCCTAATGTTTATGCCGGGCAAATGGAGGTTTATAAGTTGCCTGATGCGTTCCACCGGGCCGATTTTAAGCTGCTTTGGCAGTGACGATCTTAGGGTCTCCTGGGCCATGTCGGCCTGGGCCGAGACCACGAAACTGGCCGTCGTAAGTAGGGTGCGATCGTGAATGGTCGCGACCAGGATGTCGTATTTGCGCTTTTGGAGAGGTAGTTCCACCGAGTGTTGCTCCAAAACCATGCTTAATAGATATCTGGCCTGCTCCATTAGGGCGGTCAAAACCGTTTCTTGCCTTAGGTGGTCATAGGCCGGGGATTCCTTTGGCCGTTTGGCGCTTTCGGCAAAGGTCGAGAGCTCCCCGATTAAAACCAAGAGATTTAGGTAAAATTCCTCGGGATGAACGTTTACGGCCTTTTCCATGTGCTTAAAATAAGGCTCAAGGCGGTTTATGGTTTGCAAAAGCAAAAAGTCGGCGATCTCGGCCGCCCCGGTCTGCCCGGCCCCGGCCACTTTCAAAGACAGCTGACTCCCCCGGTGCGAGAGAAGCCCGATTATTTCCCGCAAATACCCGCTAAATACGTCGCAGGCCGATAACCGTAAATACGTGGGAACGAAGGTCGAGTCCAAAACGATGGTCCGATCGGCCTTGCTTTCCACCATTTTCGCGACCGGCAGGGCCAAACACCCCTCGGAATTTAGCTCGCTTTCCAAAACCAGCCGCAAAGCCAAGGCCCCGCACATGATGGTAAAGTTTCTGGTTTGGCCGATATTGCTGTCGTAAACCTCAAGCGGGTGGCTTAGGTATTTGGTGGCCAAACCGGCCTCGCCCTCGGGACTGGTCTCAGACGACCCTTCCGGCGACAACGGCAAAACCAAATAGATGAGCTGGTTACTTAGGCCCGAGGGAATGTCCAAGGTCAAAAGATCCCGCCCCGTTTCAAAAAGCGTCCCGTCAGGTAAAACCCCGGCCGCCCGGCTTAAAACGAGCTTCCCTAGGCTCAAATACTGTTCGTCGATCTCAAACTCGCTTAGCCCCCAAGGGTAATGGGACAACAAAAGCATGCGCCTTTGGATCTGCGCCGCCAAATAGCGATCCTGCTGTTGGAAATGCTGAGGCCTTAGCATCATGCCTTCTGACCAAACGACTTTTTCTGGAAGCATTGTTTACCACTTAAACAAAGGCGTTAACCGAGCCTATTTCAAACTCCGTAAATGACAAGTCTTTACTGACTCACCACCGTTTCGATTCTCTTAATCGCCTTGGCGCCCTGGACGCCTTCCGGGGCCTCGTTAAGCGCCTCGGCCGCCTCCGGCCCGGGCGGGTAATCGTAAACCCTGGAGGGGCTCGCGAGGATCTCCTGGTTAGCGCCGGCGTTTTTAGCCGCCTCGGTAGGGGTCACGGGGGAACTAACCGAGGTGGTACGGGAGGTTTCCCGGTAGTTGGCCACGGCTTGGGCGGGATCCCATTTTTTGGCCTTGTCGGGCGGGACTAAGATCAAACTCGATGAGTTTAGTTCAATGCCGACGGCCGACTTTTTTTCCGGGTTTATGGGAACGATGACCTTCCAGGGGCCCTTTCCGGCCGATTGGCGAAAACTGGCCATGACGCCGATGAATTTGGTGTCCGGGGAGGGTTCATACTCAATGGAGTAAGCCGTGGCCGGCAATACCGTCAGCTCATCGTAGGCGACCAGATCGGCCCCCAAAACGCCGGTGGGATCGCTAAACAAGGGGACCATTTCGGCTTGCTTAAAAATCGAATCGGCTCTTAGTTCATACATCTGGATCATGACCGGGGAGGGGCGGCCGGTCGCGTCCGGATTGGCGTTGGGCATGCCGGCCATGGCCAAGGTCAGCGAGGGGCCAGAGCAGCCCGAAACGAAAAGGGCCAGGATGGTAATTAGCCCAACCCAAAGTAAAACCGTTTTCTCGGTCACGAATAGGTTATCCGGTGGCGACGCCGATGCCGGGATAGTTTTTTGGCTCGTTTTCTTGGCGCTTTCCTGGGCCGATTTTCGGGATAAGCCTGGCTCCAAGGGCCCTTTTGCCTCGGATTTATTTCGCCAAAAGGGCGAGGGCCATTCGCGTGAAAAATAAGGCATTATTCTCACCCCTCTCGAGGCCCGGACTTAAGCGGTTTTAGGGTGCGGATTTGCATTTCGTAGGCTCGGGCGAAATCGCGCAGGAAAAAATCGGCCAGGGCGTCGGATTCGGATATCTCGGCATAAAGTTTAGTGTATGTTTTCCATAACTTAACTTCTTTGTTTAGCTTAAAGGAACCGGTCGTTTCCAGTCTCTCTTGGACCTTGGCCGGGGAGAGCTTATTAAGCAGGGCGGCCATGGCCGCCCGGGCCCCGGCCAGTAGGCCCAGGTGATGGGAGTGCAAATCGTTAAAGGCCTGGGTTATGGCCTCCTGGGGCGAGAGGGCCTCCGGGGAGCGCTTGGAAAACAGGTGGTTTAAGGCCGCCCGCGGCCCGGGCGAAAACTTAAGGGGGTTATTCCCGCTTACTTCAATCGTGGTGATGGGCAGCCGAAGTTCCTTTTGGCTGGCGGCCCGGCTTTGAAGGGCTCCGGTTAGGCCCCCAATCGAGGCCCTCAAAAGTTCCCCGGCCAGGACCAGTAACCTTTTTCTTTCCTCGGGATTGGTCGGTAAAACGTCCAGGCCCAGGGTCTTAAAGAAGGCGTCGGCTTCGCCATTTGCCTCAAAATCGCCTTGGGGCCCCGGGGCCAACCGGGGACCGGAGTTTTGATCGCCCGGGATAAAGTCAAGCACGGGCGCCGGGGCCTGTGGCGTCGAAGCTTGTGT
>JAITLH010000391.1 GCA_031277995.1 Deltaproteobacteria bacterium | reverse complement strand
AGTCGACGTTCCACCATTTTACCGGATTTTGTCGGTTTGACCTTCGCCGTCCACAACGGCAAAAAGTTTATCCCCGTGTTCATTACCGAGAACATGGTTGGCCATAAGCTGGGCGAATTTTCGCCCACCCGGACCTTTTTTAGTCACGCGGCCGACAAGAAAGCCAAAAAGGCCAAAAAGTAAGGCCCGGCCTTACTTTTTGGCCCCCTTTAGGGGGAAATGGCCGGAGCTAGGAGTTTTGCCATGAGCAATAGCGAGAGAAAAAAACGACACGACCCAAAAAGGCTACTCAAAGAGGAGCGCCGGGCGGTTCTTAAGAGCTCCCTTCGCTACCAAAGGGGTTGCCCGGATAAGTTTCGCATCGTGGGTAACACGGTCGTGGGCCTAACCGTGGACCGGGCCGCGCTCATCTTAAAGTTTGGGGTCACCAGGGCTTCGAGGATCATCGGGCGCTGCTTGTCGGCGGCCATAGATCGGGCCGCCAAAACTTCCCCCTACGACGTGGACGATCTTTACGTGAAAACGGTCCGCGTCGACCGCGGGCCCATGCTTAAGCGCATGCACATGGTCTCCCACGGCATGGCCAAGCCCATCCTAAAAAGGCTTTGCCACGTCACCGTCGTGGTCGACGCCATGGACCCGAACGACAAAAGACGCAAGAAGATTTAAGGCCAAAGGCCGCGCGGGCCGGCGGCGAGAAAGGCCGGGCCTGCCAAGGCCAAGGCCAACAAGGCCGGGCCTGCCAAGGCCAAGGCCAATAAGGTCGGTTTAAAAGGGCCTTATATTTGGAGGACAAGTTGGGTCAGAAAACACATCCATTGGGTTTCAGGCTGGGCGTTATCAAGACCTGGGGATCGCGTTGGTACGCTCGCCGCGATTACGGCCAGTTGGTGGTCGAGGATAAGAGAATCCGCGACTACGTCAAAAAGAAGCTCGACCAAGCCGGGGTCTCTTTAATCGAGATTGAGCGCTTCGCCAATAAGATTAAGCTTAGGATCCACACGGCCCGGCCCGGCGTCGTCATTGGCAAAAAGGGCGCGGAAATCGAAAACCTCCGCAAGGAGCTGGAAAAGCTCATCGCCAAGTGGTCAGCGCCCAAAAAAGATCCCCACCGCGACCGGGATCCGGAAAAGGGCGATGGCCAGGGCCCGGCCGAGGAAAAAAAGAGCGTGGCCAAGGATATCATCGTGGATATCGTCGAGGTCCGCAAGCCCGAGATCTCCGCCCAACTGGTGGCCGAAAACATCGCCCAGCAGCTGCAGCGCCGGGTGGCCTTTAGGCGGGCCATGAAAAAAAGCATGTCCCTGGCCTTCAAGTTTGGGGCCCAGGGCGTCAAGATCCATTGCGCCGGCCGTTTGGGCGGGGCCGAGATGGCCCGCCGGGAATGGTACCGCGAAGGCCGGGTGCCCTTGCATACCCTTAGGGCCGACGTGGATTACGGCTTTGCCGAGGCCAAGACCACCTACGGCATCATCGGGGTCAAGGTCCACATCTTTAAGGGCGAGATCATGACCGGCGCCTCCCTGGAAGCCGATCTGGCCCAAAGCTGATTGGCCAATCGGCTCCGGGCCAGCCAATTTGGCCAGCCAAGCTGGCTAGCCCATCTGGCTGGTTTGGTCTTTGCCAACCCGCGACTTCTCCCCGGGCAAATTTTTGTCGGGGTTACCATATAAACGCTAAGAGAGACGGATCATGTTGTCCCCTAAAAGAGTCAAATACCGCAAGCGCCAAAAGGGCCGCTGGGGCGGGCCAGCCAAGGGCGGGGCCAGTTTGGACTTTGGCCGCTTTGGCCTCCAAGCCCTTAGCCGCGGCTACATGACCGCCCAGCAGATTGAGGCGGGCCGCGTGGCCATTAACCGTCACGTCAAGCGCGGCGGGCAGCTGTGGATCAGGGTTTTTCCCGACAAGCCCGTTTGCAAAAAGCCGGCCGAATCCCGCATGGGCAAAGGCAAAGGCACCCCCGAGGGTTGGGTGGCCTTAATCAAGCCCGGCCGGGTGGTTTTTGAGATGGACGGCGTCAACGAGCAGACGGCCAGGGAGGCCATTAGGCTAGCCGCCAATAAGCTCCCGTTCGCCACGCGCTTTATCGTTAGGGGGGAAATCCTATGAGACCCAAAGAGATCCGCGAACTTGGAGACGACGAATTGATCGCCAAGGAAAAGCAACTTCGCCGCGAGCTCTTCGATTACTTCTTCAACGGCCCCAGGTCAAAGCCCCATTTGATGAAGGCCATCAAGAAGGACATCGCCAGGGTACTGACCATCGCCACCCAACGCGGTGTCCATATACCCAGTGAATATCGGAAAAAGAAGGGGTAAAAAGTGGAAGGCATCAGACGTTCCAACCAGACGATAACCGGCGTGGTCGTCTCCGACAAGATGGACAAGACGGTGGTGGTTTTGGTTAACCGCTTAGTCAAGCATCCCGTTTACAAAAAGTACATTCGCCGTAGGTCGAAATTCATGGCCCACGACGAGGGCAACGCGGCCAAAAAAGGCGACACGGTTGAGATCATCCAGTCGCGGCCCTTGTCCCGTCTAAAGCGCTGGAGACTTACCAAGATACTGGCCCGCCAGGCCTAAACAATCGAGGTTTTGGGTAGGTATTTTGCGAAAACCCTTACCCAAATTAACCGATACGAAAGGAGGCCGCGCTTTTAAGCCACCACAAAAAGGCTTAAGTAAGGCGGATGACTATGATACACCCGGAAACTAGGTTGACCGTGGCCGACAACTCTGGGGCCAAACAGGTCTACTGCATAAAAGTGCTTGGCGGAAGCCGTCGCCGCTACGCTTCCTTAGGCGACATAATCGTCGTCTCGGTCAAGGAAGCCTTGCCCGGCTCCAAGGTAAAAAAAGGCGACAAATACAAAGCCGTGGTGGTTAGGACCGCCAAGGAAGTCGGCCGCCAGGACGGCTCCTTTATAAAGTTTGACGACAACAGCGCCGTTTTGATCAATAACGCCAGGGAACCCATCGGCACCCGCATTTTTGGGCCGGTGGCCCGCGAGTTAAGGGGCCGCCGTTTCATGAAGATCGTTTCCCTGGCCCCCGAGGTGATCTGATGCCAAGATCCATTTTCCGTAAAAAGCCCTACAAAAACCCCGAGGGGTTAAAAATTTGTCCTTTCAAGAAAGGCGATAGGGTTCAGGTCCTGTCCGGTAAGTGTCGGGACAAAGTTGGCCAAATCCTCCAGATTAGGACCAAGGATGGCCAGGTCACCATCGAGGGCCTAAACATGGTTTCCTCGGGTAAGTCCAAGCAACGGGCCAAACAAGACGCGAAAAAATACCCCGAAACATTCCCGGCCCCCTTGGCCGTTTCCAACGTGGCCTTTATTTGCCCCCATTGCTCGAAGCCGACCCGGCTTGGCCACGAGTTTTTGCCCCCGGACGAAAACTCCGTTAAACCCCGCAAGGTCCGCGTCTGCCGCCGCTGCAAGCGCCGCGTGGACGATTGACGCGCCGTCAACCGCCCGCGTGTTAGGCCAAAATTAGGCCCTAAGGTCCATCGGGAGCGCCCGAAGGGACGCCAAAAAAACCGCCAAGGGGCGGTTTGGGTGGCCAAAAAGCCAAAGAAGGATTGATTTGGAAAATGCCGAGATTTAAGGAACACTACGAAAAAAACGTCGTCCCCAAGCTCCTTAAGGAGTTTGGCTACAAGAACGTTAACCAGGTCCCCAGGATCCTCAAGGTCACCTTGAACATGGGCTTGGGCGAGGCCATCCAAAACAACAAGATCTTGGATAGCGCCGTAAACGAGCTTACGGCCATAAGCGGGCAAAAGGCCGTCATCACCAAGGCCCGCCGATCCATCGCCGCCTTCAAGCTTAGGGAAGGCATGCCCATCGGGGTCATGGTCACCTTGCGCCGCAACCGCATGCATTTTTTCCTTGACAAGCTTTTAAACATCGTTTTGCCCCGGGTCCGGGACTTTAGGGGCGTTAGCCCCAAGGCCTTCGATGGCCGCGGCAACTATACCCTGGGCCTCAAAGAGCAGATCATCTTTCCGGAAATCGATTACGATAAGATCGATAAAATCAAGGGCCTAAACATCTCCATCGTCACCTCGGCCAAGACCGACGACGAGGCCCGTTACCTTTTGGCCGAACTGGGCATGCCTTTCCGCAAGCCCGGCCAAGCCCACTAATCGGCCAAGCCCACTAATCGGCCCAGCCCACTAGTCGGCCCAGCCTACCGTGGCCCGATTGGTTTTTCCGCCACTCGCGCGTTTTGTTTGACCCAAACGTTTAGGAATAAGGAGTAGATCCATGGCCAAGACCTCCATGATCGCCAAAGCGGCCAGGCCCGCCAAGTTTTCCAGCCGGGCTTATCACCGTTGCCCCATTTGCGGCCGTCCCCGGGCTTATCTTAGGAAGTTTAACCTCTGCCGGATCTGCTTCCGCAACATGGCCCTAAACGGCGAGATACCGGGCGTGGTCAAAGCCAGTTGGTAAGACCGGCTTTGGCGCCCAGGCTCAGGCGATTTGGCCCGTCGGCTAAAGTCGCCGAAATTTTTGGACCCGTTTTTTAAAAATGGGTCTTAGCCACCACTCCCCCTGGTCTTTGGGGGAAAGTTTTAGAGAGCTATCCAAATGACCATGACCGATCCCATTGCCGATTTATTGACCCGTATACGAAACGCTTTGACCGCTCGTCACGACCGGGTCGAGGTGCCGGCCTCCAGGCTCAAGGTGGCCATCGTTCGCATCCTTAAGGACGAGGGTTTTATCAAAAACTTTAAGGTCAGCCGGGATAACAAGCAGGGCCAGATCAAGATCTTTTTGAAGTATACCGAACGAAACACGCCCGTCATAAACGGCTTGGAGCGCGTCTCCAAGCCCGGCCGCCGCGTCTACCAAAAGTCCCAGGAGATTAAGCCGGTCCTTTCGGGCCTGGGCGTTTTAATCGTCTCCACCTCCCGGGGCGTCATGACCGACAAAGAGGCCCGCCGCAATAACCTGGGCGGCGAGAGCATCTGCCAGATCTGGTAACCTAGCCCTGGCCGAGGCTTCAAACTAGGCCGATAGCCCGAGTTTGGAGCGTCCCCTAACTTTTTGGGTACGCCAAGCTTAGCTAAGCGCGAAAAAAATCAAGGGGACCATGGGGGGCGCCCCCCGCCACGGTCGCCTTTAGGTGAATCAAAGATGTCCAGAATAGGCAAAATGCCCATCGCCGTCCCGGCCGGGGTCAAGATCGAGTGGAAAGAACCCGAAATCGTCGTGACCGGGCCCAAGGGGACGCTTAGCCGAACCCTCCACCATAGCGTCAATCTCAAGGTCGAGGCCAACGAGATCGTGGTTTCGCCCAAGGAAAGCGGCAAGGCCGGCTGGGCCATCTGGGGACTGACCAGGACCTTGGTAAATAACATGGTCTTGGGCGTGTCGGTCGGTTATACCAAAAAAATGGAAGTGGTGGGCGTCGGCTGGAGGGTGGAACTGCCCGAACCCAAAGTCCTTAAGCTTAGTTTGGGTTTTTCCAACCCGGTCATGTTTAAGCTCCCCGACGGCATCGAGGCCACGGTCGATCCCAAGATCCTCACCAAGTTCGCCCTGTCCGGGGCCGACAAGGAACTTTTGGGGCTCACCTGCGCCCGCATTAGGGCCTACCGCAAGCCCGAACCTTACAAAGGCAAAGGCATCAAGTACGAAGGCGAAGTCATCCACCGCAAGGTCGGTAAGTCCGGCGGCAAGGCCGGTAAGTAACAAGGGTTTTGGCCGGCCAAACCGGCCAATAACGAAGCGTGATGGACCCGGCGCCGCCGGGTCGTTTTGAGGTGTTTCATGGGTAAGACCAATCCCCGCCATTTAGCCCGAGAGGGTAGGCAAGCCCGGGTCCGCAACAGGGTCTTAGGGACCCCAGAGTGCCCGCGTCTAAGCGTGTTTAAGTCGGCGGTTCACATATACGCCCAAATCATTGACGACGGCCAGAGGCGTACCTTGGCCGGGATCTCGAGCTTAAACAAGGATCTTAAAGAAAGCCTAAAGGGCCTAAAAAAGACCGCCCAGGCCAAATTGGTCGGCAAAGCTTTGGCCGAAAAGGCCAAGGCCAAAGGCGTCGAGAAAGTCGTTTTCGATCGCAATGGATTTTTATACCATGGCCGCGTCAAGGCCCTTTCCGAAGGGGCCCGCGAGGGCGGCCTTAAGTTTTAAGCCCGCGCAAGGGGGGAGATTAACGTGTATCGGCCCGAAGTGGAAGAGCAACTTCTCATAGACAAGGTGGTCCACGTAAACCGCGTGGCCAAGGTGGTCAAGGGTGGCCGCAGGTTTTCGTTTTCGGCCATCGTGGTCGTGGGCGATGGCCATGGCAAGGTGGGCTTTGGCCTGGGTAAGGCCAGCGAAGTGCCCGAGGCCATTCG
>JAITLH010000264.1 GCA_031277995.1 Deltaproteobacteria bacterium | reverse complement strand
AATAAGCGCCCCGGAACTACTCCACATAATGGCCACGACGACCAACATGAGTAAGGCCGACGACTTCGATTTCATCTCGGACATCTAGTTATTCCAAGCCGCTTTCAAAACGGGCCCTTTTTTGAAAGGCCCATTATCGCTGAAATTTGTGGGGTAGTGATGTTCCTTACAAAATAACGCTTTGGCGATAATCCATATGGGATAAGAACTTTGTCTATCGCGCTTACGAGGTAAGCGCTTTGGCGATATGCGTTATAGGGTAACGACTTTGGCCATGATCCTTACGGTGTAGTGGCTTTGGCGATGATCCATATGGGATAACAACTTTGGCGAACGCGCTTACGGGATAAGAGCTTTGGCGATAAAAGCTATAGGGTAACGGCTTTGGCCATGATCCTTATGGGACCAGCGCTTTAGTGGTGGCTTTCTTTCATCTTGGCCACGAGTTTGTCTATGTCCTTGACCAGGGCGGGATCCATGTCGGGCTCGCGGTAATTGCCCAGCCTTTGTTCGATGGTTTTTTGGGCCTTGGTGACCATGTCCAGGCCGCCTTCTTTTTTCCAACCGGCTTCGTCGAATTTGTTGAAGGTAAGGTGTTTGTAAAACGCCTTGCGGCAGAGCTGGCCCGTCTCCTTTCTGGTGATGTAGCTGCCCCCGCTCCCGGCGTCGATGATGGAGTCAACGTCGAGGGTTTCGGGCGTGATGGGGTATTGTTGGCAGATGTCTTTCATGTAACCGGCGATTTCTTCGTCCATGATCCATTTTTCGAAAGAAATGCCGATAAAACAGCCAATTTGACCGAAGGCGTGGAGGACGACGTTGGCCCCGTTTCGTATGGTGGTGGTCATGATTAGGGAGCCTTCGGCCATGGCCTGGGCGTCGGGTAGGTGGGAATCGGTTAAGGAACCGCCGGTTCGGCAAGGCAGGCCATAGTATCTAGCCAACTGGGTAACGGCCGAAAAAATCCACATGGATTGGGGGCTGGCGCATTCGGCCCCGGACGTTTTCATAAAGATCGGGCAGGAATTTGAGCCGTAAACCACCGGAGTTCCCGGGTTTACCAGCTGGGCCAAGACGATCCCGCCCAATACTTCCGCGTTAATCAAGGCCATTAAGCTAGGGAGGCGGATGGGGCCCGAGACCCCGGCCATGATCATGTTATGGACGATGACGGGCTGCCTCCTGGCGGCGAAGGCCAAGATGGAGCTGGACATTTCCGAGGAATAGGAAAGGGGCGAAAGGGGATTGATTAAGCCCATGGTCACCGGGTGATCGTCTAAGTATTTCTCGCCAAAAACCAGTTCCATAATTTTCATGGTGTTTTCGGCCGCGCCTTTATGGTCGGTACTGCCCATTAGGGGTTTGTCGCTTAGGACCAAGGCCGCCCTGACCATGTCCAGGTAACTCGTCGCCGCCGGAATGTCATTGGGGGCCAGATACTTAAAGGCGTGAAAATCGATGACCGGTGAGGTCTGGGCCAGTTTAACGGCCTTTTCGTAATCGGCCAAGGTCCCGGGCTTTTGGGTCCCGTCGGGTTCTATGATAAAGGGCGGGCCATAGGTGGGGGCCAAGGCGTAATCGTTCCGACCGATCCACCGGGAATTTTCTGGGTTGCGGGCGTGAAACCTGAAGCGATCGGGCGCCGTTTCCAAGGCCTTTATGACCCTCTCTTCGGTGAAATAAACCTGGTTGCCCTCGACTTTGAAGCCCCGGTTTTTAAAAACCTCCAGGGTTTCCGAGTCCGCGAACCTAATCCCGTTTTCGGCCAGGACTTTCATCGAGGCCTGGTGGATTAAGCCCATCTCAGCCGCGGACAGTGACTGCGTTCTATCGTATAACATGTCTACCTCCGATTATGGCACGATGAGAAACCTTTTCACGCCAATCTCCGTGTCGCTTGATCAATGGCTCTTTTGATCAAAAATATAAATAAGCGTTTGATTATTATACGCCAAAAACAACTCTCCCCGGCCACGGGCGATGGCCGCGCCTTCGCGAGGCCCGGCCATCGCGAAAGCGCTTCCTTCGGGTGGGTATTTTTTGGGGGGGCCAAAGCCGGGAGGGTTAGATCTCGCCCCCGGCCGTCAGGGTTTCGTAAACCAGGCGGATTTCGGCGCCCACGGTGGTGAAGGGTTCGGGCGGCATCCAGCTGGGCTTAGTGTCGTTTTTCAAAAATTCCAGGATGTCGCTATCGATGCCGTTTGACCATTCGGCCAAGAAAGAGCCCATGGTGAAAGACTTGCAAACTCCGGCGCCTTCCCCGACCCCGCTGTAGTAGACGTTTTGCTTGCGTCCAAAAAGGGAGCGGGAATTCATCGTCAGGTGAATCATTCCGGCGTAGACGTATTCGAAGTTAACGTGTTTGTGGGCCGGGAAGCGATTGACGAAGGCCTTCCTTAAAAGCCTTTGGGAAAACCTGATCCGCTCGGGCGAACAGGAATAGAAGGTCCCGTATTTGAGGCCGTTTCTAACGAAAAGGCGACCGTCTTTTGTGTAGCGAACGGTGGTGCCGGCGGTGTGACCGGCCGTTATCCCCCAGGGGACCACGTCCTTAAAGGGCTCCAATTCTTCCTCGTTTAGCTTTCTGGTTAAGGCCCCAAAGGAAATGATGGGGCAAAAGGTATTGCCCTTGCACAGCCCAAACTCTTGGAGGAAGGGACCGGCCGTGACGATTACGGCCTTGCATTTTATGACCCGGCCGTTTAGGAGAATCACGGTGGGTTCGGTTCCGTCCTCGATTTTTAGGACCGGGGTCTTTTCAAAGACCTTTACGTTTTTGGGCATGATGGTAAAAAGCCCCCGCAAAACGTCGGCCGGGTTTACCAAAACCGTGCCGGGATTGAAGATGGCTTTCTTGTAGTAAGCGGTGCCCAGCTTTTGGCGCAGTTCCTCGCCCTCGTAAAACTTGTAGGGGATGCCCATGACGTCAAGTTCCTTGGCGTCGTCGTCAAGGTGCTTGAAGGTGCTCCTTTTGTAGGAAGCCAGATATTTCCCGCATTCGTCCCAATCGACCTTAAGATCGTTATCCTTTATGAGCTTTCGCATTTTGTCCAAGGCGGCCGTGTACATCCTAACGCCCCAGACTTTCTCCTCGTGGGAAAAATCGCCGCTGCCAAAGGCGTGGGGGACGTCTATGAGAAAACCGGCGTTTTTGCCGCTGTCGTTGGCGCCAATGCGGATGGCTTCAAAGACGGCCACGGAGCAACCGGGATTTATTTCGGCCAGTCTCAAAGCCGCGGCGAAGCCCCCATACCCGGCGCCAACCACGACGAAGTCATATTGGCTTTCAATCTCCCCGGGCTGGTTAAATTGATGGTTTTTGAAACTTGAGGTCTCGAGCCAAGCCGAGACGCCGGTTTCGGAAGGAAATATCTTGACTTCGCGCATATGTTTTTCCTTTTTTAGAAATAAAACCGTTTCGCCCAATGGCCTTGGCCATTGGGTGAAAATATTTGGGTGAAATTTTTGCCGGTCCTAAAAACGCCTATGGTTTAAGGCCAATAATTTTTTGGAATTGGATTTTTTGGTTTAACCGATTATGGCCCAATTGGCCTTTCCAAACCCGCCGGACCCTTTTTCTTTGGGGACGTTTTCTATCGTCCCCAAAGAAGTGGGGGTTGGCTTTGGCCGTTTAGGCGGCGGCCATGGCCTTTTTGATGCCCACCACGCCCTCGTGGGCGTTTTCGGCGTAGATGTCGGCGCCTATGCGGCTGGCCCATCTGGGGGTGACCGGGGCCCCGGCCACCATGGTCTTGATTTTCCCTTTGAGGCCGGCCTTTTTGAGCATTTCCTCGAGCTGTTTTTGCTCGCCCAAGGTGGTGGTGAGAAGGGCGCTGGTGGCGATGAAGTTGGAATTGTGTTTGACCGCGTCGTCTATGATGTCTTCGTTGGCCCGATCCCGGCCCATGTCGTAGACGGTAAAGCCGTTGGCCCTAAACATGGCGATGCCGATGCCCTTTCCGATGTCGTGGATGTCGCCCTTGACGGTCGCGGCGGTAATGATGATGTCGGCGTTTTCCGACTTACTGCCCGGGGGGAGGGCGCCCATGAGTTTTTCCGAGGCCTGACTCATGACGTCCGCGGCCATCATCAACTCGGGCAAAAACAGTTTTCCGGCGGAAAACAGCTCGCCCACTTTGTTTATCCCCGGGATAAAGCCTTGCTCCATAAGGATCATTGGGCTTTCGCCCGAATCGAGATGCTTTTTGACTTGTTCCATGGCCAAATCCGCGTCTTGCTCCAGCACGGATTTGGCCGCCAGTTCGAAAATATCACTCATGGCTAAACTCTCTATAAAAAATAATAGTCGCGGTCACGAAAAGTGAAGGCCCGTCAGGCCAACCCGGCCCTGGCTTTGAAGCGGTTTAGGCAGTTAATGTCCAGATCCAACTTCCTGGCGATGTTGAATTTGCATTCCAAGCCTTTGGGCACCTTGCCCAGCGGCATCATGATGCCAAATCCATTGTCCGCCCGGACTTCCGACATGATGATGGGATCGGAGAGTTCCACAACGCTAACTCCCAGCTTATCCGCGACGTATTTTTTGGCCTCCCCAATTCTCATTTTCTTTGACAGTTGGAGCCGGGCCACCAGATCTCCGGCGGTCCGCATTCCTCCCATCCCGGAAGCTTGGGCGTGGGCCACGGCCATCCCCATGGGATCGCCTACGCCTACCTACAAGCCGTCCAAACGGCACAGTTCCACCATGGCCTTGGAGACCCGGCTGACGATGTCAACGGGCGGGTAATCGGTGACCGGCACCGCCCCAACCCCCATGCCCATATTGGCGTGGACGGGAATGGTCGCGGCTTCGGAACACGGTTTTATTAAGGCGATGGTCCTGGCTAGGTTCCACGGGGTGCTTTCGGTATTGTTGGTATTGACCACGGGTCCGAAAATGGCCACCCCGGCTTTTTCGGCCAGTTTTAGCTGTTCGGTGGGGTATAGGCCGGCCAACCTCTGATCGTCGTGATACATTTCCCCATGCATGCCCAGGACGAATTCCCCGGCCATGCCCATTTCAATGGCCATTTCGGGGTATTTGGCCGTAAGTTTTTCAACCGCCAATAACGAGGCCTTAAAGTCAGGGTCCCCGCTGGCCCCCACGGTATCGAGGTTAATGCCATCGGCCCCGGCTTCCCACATGGTTTCGGCTATGAACACTATGTCTTCAACGGCCGAGGCGACCATTTCGTCGTAGGCGGCGCGGCCTTCTTTGATTTTGCCTTGGGGCAGTAATTCCATCGGATTGGGGAAGGGCCCGTCGGGCTGGGTATAGAGCCCCAAATTGGGCATGGCCCCATAGAACATGGGGGCGTGGGTCACGCTTAGGGCCTGCTCCAAGGTGCCCGCCTCATAGCTGACGATGGGCTTAAGCATTTTGTAGCTATAGTCGACGTGACAAAGTTCCGTCGTGTCCGCTCCCAAAAGCCTTTCGTATATGGCCAGGGAGTTAACCCGATCCTCAAAAAGTGAGTGCCTTTTGATCTTTAGGGTGGCCGCGTCATAGGTGAGGATCACTTCGTTACCCATCTCAACCCCAACGATCCGTTCCTTGCGCTTAAAAAGTTCAACCAGGTACTCAATCTCGTCTTGGGTCAAGGGAGGCACCCCGCCCTTGTCCACCGCTTCCTCAATCCCCGCCTCGATGTCTTCCCGAAGTTCCTTTTCGGACATCTCAAGCATGGAGCCATCGCCCATGCGGGTTACGATATTTGACATGCTTCTCTCCTTACGATTAACCAAGCAAAAAAAATCAACAAGTAAAAACGGCCGAGCCAAAACCGGCCAAGGCAACCCGGGCCAAGCCAAAACCGGCCAAGGCAACCCGGGCCAAGCCAAAACCGGCCAAGGCAACTTGGCCAAGGCGGGCCAAGCCAAGGCGGTAAAGCAAAGCGGCCAAAAGGGGTCGCCGTCACGGGGGGAAAAACCCCATCGATTTGAACTCGACTGGGGTAAGGAGCAAATGTCGTGCCGTCAATATGAAAAAAACCATAATGTAAACGGAGAGTTAGATAAGAAGAAAAAAGCCGGGGCTGATTCAAAAGCGTAAAGGGGAGGGGGGAGAGGGGCCGATTTGGGCCCGGCCGGGACAAAGGGGACTCAGAAAATTCTATACATTTTAGTTAGTTAACTAAGGATCCGGTTAATTGGCGCGATTATGAAACGACCTTGCGGCCCCCTTGCGGCGCCCTTTCGGCCCCCCCTTCGGCCGTTGGTATCGAAGGATGGATAGCCGCGTTCGGCTATGTTTTTCGCCAAAGCCATCGGCTCTCGAATTTCGCGTCAAAACTTTTTGAATCAAAAAGGCCGGCGCGCCGTTAAATATCACTATTGGCTGGTTTTATTGATTCAAATCATGTCCGACAAACCTTGTCGTTTCGCCCCCGAGCGGCGCCCTTGATTCATGAAAGAATCTGAAAGCGTTTTTTCGATCTCCCGTAATTCACCAAAATAACATAAAAAAAATTGGCCCGGTCGGCTTGGAAATTGCGAATCGCCCTTATTGACAAAATTACCCAAAACGCGCCCAGACCCCCGAGAGATAAAAAAACCGGCCCGGGGCCAAGGAGTTTGGCCCCGGGCTTTGGCCCTTAAAGTTAAACCTGGGGGTTCGAACTAAGGGGTAGGTCCTTAGGAAGGCCCCGCGAACGGCCAAAAAGGGCCCGACGCGCCCTTCGGGAGGCCAAAAGGGATAAAAGGCTAGGGTTTTGAGGACGCCCCGGGGGCGCCAGGGCGAGCCCGGAACGGGACTTAAGATACGGGCCAACGAGGGACGATAACGGTTACGAAAAAATTCTAAACAAATGAAATTGTCCATAGAGTTTAAAATCTTTTGAGCCTTTAGCTTTTTACTTAAAAAATTATTTAATTTAAAAAAGTAAAAAAGCTCTTAAATAAAACTATTGAAAAGGATTGAACATGCGCAAACTCAAATTAGGCATGCATACCTACACTTTGCATCTGTGGGGTTTTGGGCAGATCTGGTTTTCGCCGGGCGGGGAAACGTATGACAAGGAATACGACTTAATCGAGCTTATCGGTAAGTCGGCCGAGTGGGGGCTTGACGGTTTGCACCTAACCGGAAGCGATCTGGAGACTAGGTGCGATCAAAGGCTTTTCCAGGTCGCCAAAGCGGCCCAGGATAAGGGTTTGTATCTGGAGTATAACTTTTCCTTAAACGAGGAGAGCGATCCCAGGATTAACGACACCTTTGAAAACGCCGCCCAGGTCGCCCATAAGCTGGGCGCGGATTTGGCCAAATGCAGCCTGGACATTCGCAGAAAGCCGCCCCTTTACGGAAGCAACATGCAACCGCACGTCATGAAACAGTTGGCCGACATCCATGACGACGTGAAAAAAGCCCTTCCGGCTTACGAAAAATACGGCGTCCGTTTGGCCATCGAAAATCACACGGAAACCTACGCCGACGAAATCCTCTGGCTCGTTAACCAGATAAACCATCCCTTGGTGGGCGTCTGTTTGGACACGGTCAATTCCTTTCCGGTTTTGGAAGGGCCCGAGGCGGCCGTGGAAAAACTGGCCCCCCAAGCCATCTGCGTCCACTTTTGCGATCACAAATTGGACCGCGACGAGTACGGGGCCAGGTTTCACGGCGTGGCCATAGGCGACGGCGACATCGATTGCGGCAAGGTCCTCGATTTACTTAGGCGCGTCTCGCCCTTGGATAGGATCACTTTCGAGATCGAATGGGACAAGGGCTCCGACTCCTTGGAAGAGGCCAAGAAAAAGCAACTCGACGCCTGCCTTCGCAGCATCAAGTATTGCCGCGAAGTTCTTAAAATCGGGCGCGAAGACGAAGCGAAATTTTGATTTCAAGCGGCCAGGACTTTTAAGTTTATTTAAGGGCGCCGGCCCGGCCGCTTTCAATTCGGCCCATTATTTGGCCCAAAAAAGAACCAAAAAAAGTCGCCGGCGTTGGCCCAAGGCCAAAGCGGGCGAAAAACATATATGACCGGTTTGGGACACCCAAACCTTCCAACGATTTTCTTTAAATCAACCCTATTATGGAGGATTTAAATATCGAATTCATAACATTTTAACCTAGCAAAGAGGATCTTACTCATGAAGGACAGCACCAGCCGTGTAGATTACACGATTTTTGGAGGAACGGCCTTAATCTATCTGGCCTTGTTTTTGTTCATTATCATCGTTCCGACAACCGCCGAAAGCGCCATCAGCGCCACGCTCAGTTTTACCTTCAACAAATTGGGCTGGGTGTATCTACTGGGATGCACCTTTTTCTTGGTAGCGTTGTTAATACTGGCCTTGGGCCCCACCGGAAAAATCAAGCTGGGTAAACCGGACGATAAGCCCGAGTACAGTTTCGTTAGCTGGATCGGCATGCTATTCGGGGCCGGCATCGGCGTTGGCCTTTTGTACTTTGGCGTAAACGAGCCCATGAGCCATTTTCTCAATTCGCCTTTTTTCGAAAACGGCACCCCGGCGGCTTCCCCGGACGGGCTGCGTTTAACCTACGTCCACTGGGGGGTTCACCCCTGGGCCCTTTACGTGACCTCGGGGCTGGCCATAGCCTACTTTAAGTTCCGCCGGGGCCTACCAAACCGCATCAGTTCCTGTTTTGAGCCCATGCTGGGCCGCGAGAGACTTAACGGAAAAATGGCCAAGATCATCGACATCTTCGCCTTGGTAGCCACCCTTTGCGGCATCGCCACTTCCTTGGGTTTCGCGGCCACCCAGTTCTCGGCCGGTTTTAGCCGTCAGTACGGCATCGAAAACAGCCTCTTTTTGGTGGGCGTGGTCATCATGTTCGTGGGGACCGTGGCCACCATCTCGGCCATGAAAGGCGTGGCCAAAGGCCTAAAGTACATTAGCGATCTAAACATGTGGCTAGTTTACGTCCTAATCTTTTTCATGCTCATCGTGGGCCCCAGGGTTTTTAACATCAACTTGATGCTAGAGGCCGTGGGCCGCTACTTTAACCAGTTGGTGGCGACCAGTCTTTTTACCGACGCGGAAGGCGTCGTCGCCGCGAAAATGGGCTGGAATTGGGTCGGCGGTTGGACGGTTATGTATTTCGCCTGGTGGTTGGCCTTCGCTCCCTTCGTTGGCGGCTTTTTGGCCGACATCTCCAAAGGGCGCACCATTAGGGAATTTATCCTGTCGTGCCTTTTCGCCCCCACGGTTTTGTGCTTCGTTTGGTTCGCTTTCTTTGGCGGCACGGCCATAGAATACGCCCTAACCGGCAAGATCACCCCCGAGATCGCCGAGTCGATGGTCAGCCAATCCGATTACTCCCTATTTATCATGCTAAGCGAACTGCCCATTTCCACGCTCTCAATCGTCGTGGCCTTGTTTATGTCCCTGACCTTGATCATAACCTCGGTCAATTCCGGCACCTACGTCATGGGCGTCATGTCCAGCGGCGCCAAAATGGCCGAACCCAGCCTGGGCATCCGCGGTTTTTGGGGCGCCTACATTTCCATAAACGCCCTCTTGTTTCTCTGGGTGGGCGGCATGCAGGCCCTAAGAAATTCTTCCATGGTGGCCGCCTTTCCCTTCCTGATAATCCTGATTCTGATGATGATCAATACCATTTACGCCCTAAGCAAAGAAACCAAGGGCGAGCCGCTACCCATCAAAGAAGAATCGGAATCGAAGGCGTAATCGCCACCCGGCTTACGCCTTTGGGCGCCGCCCCAGGGCGTAAGCCGGGCCAAATCGGCCCGGGGCCGCTTAGTTTCGTTGGCTTTGGGTCTTTTGTCCGGTCGATTCATTGGCCCCAAGTTCGGCCGGACGAGCCTAAAACGGACCGGTTGCCAACCTAAGGATCAAAGACGTTTACGGCGACGAATTTTAACCAACAACTTATTTACTTATTAACTTATTTAAGTAGATAGCATAATCGGAGGTAGACATTATGGGGAGAGGTTTTTTAATTGACGAACTTCGCTTCACTCCCCGCGTCGAGATCTTAAGCGACGAGCAGATGGATCGGTTCCATAACGCCGCCTTGGAGATCTTGGAGCGATTGGGTGTCCGCATAACCCATCCCAAGGGATTGGAGCTTTTGGACGCCGCGGGTTGCAAGATCGTCGGGAACCAAGTTTATTACCCGCCCTGGGTGGTGGAGAAGGCCTTGGCCATGGCCCCGCACCGTTTGAGTTTGGGCAATAGGGACAATACCCGGGCCGTGCAGCTTGACGATCGGCGTTCCTACTTTGGGCCCACCCTCGATTGCATTTTTTACCAAGATCCGGAGACCGGGGAAAGGTCTCCCTGCGACAGTCCCCACGTCAAGATTATGTCCAGGCTCTGCGACAAGCTTGACAACTACGACTGGAACATGACCTTGGGATTGTGCAACGACTATCCGCCCACCATGGCCGACAAAGTGGCCTCGCGTTTGGCCATGGAGTTTTGCCGTAAGCCCACGGTCTGCTGTTGCGCCGACGTTAGGAGCTTGGAGCAAATCTACGAGATGGCCGTTTTGCTGCAAGGGGGCGTGGACGAATTCGAGCGCCATCCCTACTTACTCCACCTGGCCGATCCGGTTTCCCCGCTTCTTTATTACGATCCGGTCGTGGCCAAGATGATCTACTGCGCCGAAAAAAAGATCCCGCTCATAAACTATCCGGGCATCCAAGCGGCCGGCACTTCCCCGGCCACCTTGGCCGGCACCATCGTCCAGGCCAGCGCCGAGGCCCTTTCGGGACTGGTCTTGCATCAGATGGCCAATCCCGGGGCGCCTTTCATCTACGGGGCCTTCGCCACCATCATGGACATGCGGACCACCGTCTTTTCCTACGGGGCCATCGAAATGGCCATGATGGTTGGGGCCATGGCCCAGATCTCCCAGCGCTATCGGCTGCCTTTCTTTGGCACGGCCGGTTGCACCGATTCGCAAATGGTCGACATACAAGCCGGGGTTGAGGGGGCTTTGCAAGATCTGGTGTCGGCCGGAGTGGGCGAGGGCCTTATCCACGATACCCATTGCTGGCTTGACCACGGGAGCACCGTTTCCCCGTCCTACATGGTGTTGGGCCAAGAGATCCTGGGCATGGTCAAGCAG
Source organism: Deltaproteobacteria bacterium (assembly GCA_031277995.1). Taxonomy (GTDB): domain Bacteria; phylum Desulfobacterota; class Desulfarculia; order Adiutricales; family Adiutricaceae; genus JAIRNQ01. The sequence continues at coordinate 12,014 of JAITLH010000264.1, read as the reverse complement.
TTCATGGGCGGGATAACCGTAAACGAAGACACCTTGGCCCTGGACGTCATCGGGAAGGTCGGATCGGGCGGAAACTTCTTAAGGGAAAAGCATACGATGAAAAACTTCAAAAGCATGTTTTACTCGGACCTTTTCGATCGCCTTCAATACGAGAGCTGGCAAAACAAGGGCGGAAAGTTCATAGAAGAGCGCCTAAAGGAAAAGACCATGAAGGTCATAAATTCCGAAGACGAGAATCCGGTGGATCCGGCCCTGGTCAAGGAGTTGGACGAGCGGCAAAAGAGCTGGGAGAAGTGGTAAACCCATTCGTTTTCTTAGCCTAACAAACCCGTAACCCTTTTTTGGCGCCGCCAAGGCCTTTGGCGGCGCCAAGAAAAAAAAGAATTTTTAGACCCTTTGGAGACTCGATTTTACGAAACTAAATTCCGTTAGATGGAATTTAAAGCCCGGACGGTTAAGGCGCCCACCAAAAAAGCGCCCGCCCGGGAAGGCGCCCACCAAGAAAGCGCCCGCCCGGGAAATCGCGCGCCCAGGGGTCGTAACGGCCAGGGTCTTTTTGGGGATCCAAAGATAGCCAGGAACGCCATGATCGAAGAAACCTTATTTCTGAAAAACACCGAGACTTTCGCCGAAGCCATGGTTAGGTGCGGGGTCCGATATCACTTCGCCTATCCCATCACCCCGGCTTCGGACGTCATGAAGTATTCGGCGGTACTCCTACCCAAATACGGCGGCCGCATGATCCAAATGGAAAGCGAGCTGGCCGTGGCCAACGCCCTGGCCGGATGCGCCTGCACGGGCAAACTGGGGGCCACCTCAACCTCGGGCCCCGGGATGAGCCTTATGCAGGAGACCATTTCCTTTATGGCCGGGGCCCAGCTTCCTTGTTTGATGCTCGATTCCATGCGGGTGGGCCCCGGGGACGGCGACATCATCGGCGCCCAAAGTAATTACTACCAAGCCACCCGCGGCGGCGGCCACGGCGATTACCGCGTCATCGTGTTGGCCCCGGATAGTGGCCAAAGCGTCGTCGATCTGATGCCCGAGGCCGTGAAACTGGCTTATGCGTATCGGACCCCGGTTTTGTTCGTGATGGATGGGGTGACGGCCCAAATGACCGAAACCTCGACCTTCCCAGAGCCCCACGATTACGCCGCCGATTTCGACACCTCGCCTTGGCGCTATACCGGCACCAAGGATCACCCCAAGCGCTTTCTTTTAACGGGAAGTTACAACCATGCCCAGGGTTACGAACTAAACGAGCGCCTTCGGAAAAAGTTCGAAACCATCAAGGAAAAAGAACAGCGCTGGGAAGACGAATACCTAGACGATGCCGAACTTCTCCTGGTCGGTTTTGGCATCCACGGCCGGATGATTAGGGAGCTTACCGCCCAATTAAGATCCCAAAACCTCAAGGTCGGGCGAATCAAGCCAATAACCCTTTGGCCCTTTCCCGACCGGGCCTTTGATAAACTTTCCCCCAGCCTAAAAAACGTCCTGGTGGTGGAGATGAATCACGGCCAGATGATCGACGACGTGCGCTTGGCCCTAAACGGCCGGGCCCCGACCCACTTTCTCGGAAAGACCGGCGGCGACACGCCCCTTCGCACCCTGGCCGAGATAAAGGCCAAGGCGCTGGAACTATTAGGCGGCTAAAAAACGCGCCGGGAAATTTTACCTGGCCCAAAAATCGCCGGGGCGATTATTGGGCGCCAAAAAACGCCAAACTCTCGAGGGCGCCAGTATTTTCGGGAACTTTTGGAGGGCTAAAAAAATGGAAAACGCGGCGGAAAATCTCAGCTCCCTGTATGGCCAAACGCTGTATTTGGATAAGCTTTTTAGTTACTGCCCGGGCTGCGGCCACGGCATCGTCACTAGGCTCGTGGCCGAAACGATCGAGGCCATGGGCATTAGGGAAAAAACGGTTAGCGTCGTTGGCATTGGCTGCGGGGGTTTTTCGCACCATTACCTTGATATCGACGCCATCGAGGCCATGCATGGCCGGAGCCCCTCGGTAGCCACGGGCTTTAAATTGGCCTCGCCGGAAAATTTCGTCTTCACCTATCAGGGCGACGGGGACATGGGCGCGATTGGCTTGGCCGACTTACTCCACGCGGCCAATAAGGGCGTTCCCATTACCTGCCTTATGATCAATAACACGGTCTTTGGCATGACCGGGGGCCAGATGTCCCCAACCTCGCTTCCCGGGCAAGTCACGGCCACGACCCAAAAGGGCCGCGACACGCGCCTTCACGGTTATCCCATACTTGTGCCGGAAATGATGAGGGCCATGCCAGGGGTCAAGTACCTGGCCCGGGAAAGCGTGGCCGACGCGGCGGCCATCAGGCGATCCGGAAAAAGCCTGCGCCGGGCCTTTGAATGCCAGGAAAAGAACTTGGGCTTTGCCTTTGTCGAGTTTATCGTCCCCTGTCCCACGGGCCTAAAGAAAAGCGTCAGGGAGGCCTACGACTGGTGCAAAAACGAAATGGTCTCCTACTTTAAGCCAGGCGTCTTCAAAGACGAAACGGAGTGAATAGATGCTTTACAAATGCGTTTTTTCCGGTTCCGGCGGCCAGGGTTCGGCCTTATTGGCTAAACTGGTCTGCCAAGCGGCCATCATCGACAAACTTAAGGTGGTCATGACCCAGACCTACGGCATCGAGCAAAGGGGCGGGGATTCCACGGCCTTTGTCATCGTCTCGGACAGCCCCATCCAAAACCCCTTGGTTGAGGCCGACGGGAATTTGGGCATCGCCCTAAGCGCCTCGACCTACGAAACGTGCCTGGCCTCGATGGGGAACTCGGGCCGGCTTTTTTACAATTCCTCGCTCATCAAAAGCGAGATCGAAAAGGCCGGCCTAACCCAGATCCCCCTAATGGCCTCCGACATCGCCATCGAGGTCGGGGGTTCCCCCCGGGGCTTAAACCTGGTTTTACTGGGCGCGGCCGTGGCTTCCACCAAAATTTTAAAGATCGAAACGGTCGAAGCGGTTCTTCAAGAGACCATCGGGAACAAAAAACCGGCCCTCCTGGAAACCAACTTGGCTTCTTTTCGGGCCGGCTTGGCCAAGGCTTAAAGGGGTAGAGATGAAAAGGAAAAAACATGTGATTGACGCCAGGCGTTGCAAATCATGTGGTCTTTGCGTGGACGCCTGCCCCAAGGGGGCCTTGGCCATCGGCCATACCCTTAACGAGAGCGGCAGCGAGGTCGTGGAAAACGATCCCGAAAAGTGCGTTCTTTGCGGCCTTTGCCGGGTGGTCTGCCCGGACGTCGCCATCGGGGTCATCGAAATCGCCGTCTAATCGCGGCCCTCGCGATGACCAAAATCGCGGCCCCCCCGCCGACCCAAATCGCCAGATAAGTTTTTAAGTACTTACTTAAAAACTTAAAAGTTTATTTTGGCTAGGCGCCCTCGCTTTTTAAACCAGGCCGATTGGTTTTAACGATGGCCAATCGCCGGCCTTAACCATGGGAAACTGACATGTCGGATCTTACGAGTTTGTTTAAGCCAAAAACGGTGGCCCTAATCGGCGCCTCGTCGGACACGAAAAAATACGGCTACTGGACGGCCAAAAGCCTTTTCGACAACGAGTTTAAAGGCGACGTCTATCTTATTTCCAAATCGGGCAAGGATATTTTGGGCCATAAAACTTATCCCTCGGTCATGGAGGTTAAAGCCGATATCGATTTGGCCATCGTGGCCATCGCCCCGGCCCATATACTGGGGGTCTTGGAAGAGTGCGTCAAAAAGGGCGTCAAATCTTGCGTGGTGGTCTCGACCGGCTTTGGGGAGGTGGGGCCCGAGGGTAAAGAACTCGAAAAGAAGATGCTAAAGATCGTCCGACGCGGGCATTTGCGCATGATGGGGCCTAACTGCATGGGCCTATACAGCGCCTCGGTTAGTTTAAACGGCAGCATCATCGACCTTAGGCCGGGACCCATGAGCCTTATACTCCAGAGCGGCAATTTTGGCATCGACATAAACCTTAACGCCAAAAGCCGTAACCTGGGTTACAGTTGCTGGGCCACCATCGGAAACCAGGTCGATATCCGGTTTCACGATTTCGTGGAATACGTGGGGACGGACCCTGATACCAAGGCGCTTTTACTTTACATGGAAGGCTTGAAGGTCGATTCCGTCGAGGACGGCCGGAAGTTTTTGGAAGTGGCCAAAAAGACCAGCCTGGAAAAGCCCATCGTGGCCATAAAGATTGGCCGAAGCGAGGCCGGGGCCCGGGCCGCCGCTTCGCACACGGGTTCTTTGGCCGGAAGCGAAAAGATCTTTGACTCGGCCCTAAACCAGTGCGGCGTCATAAGGGTCGATAGCCCCGCCGAGATCCTGGACGCGGCCGAGGCCTTTTCCAAGTGTAAGCCGGCCAAAGGTAACCGCGTGGCCATCCTAACCGACGGCGGCGGCCATGGGGTCATGGCGACCGATCTCGCCGAAAAATTCGGCCTAACGGCGAGGGTTTTATCCGATGAAACCCAGGCCAAAATCCGCTCGGTTTTAATGCCCCATTGCCCCATAAAAAACCCGGTCGATCTGGCCGGAACCCCCGAGGCCAACATGTGGGTCTTTGACCAATGCGCCGAGATCCTCCTTGAAGATCCCGACGTTGACGGTCTGGTCATAGTCGGCCTTTACGGCGGTTACGCCGATCTGTCCGAGGAATTTAGGCAACTGGAAATCGACGTGGCCAAAAGCTTAGCCAAAAGGGTCAAGGAGAGCGAAAAACCCGTGGTCATGCATTCGATCTACCAATCGGTCCATCCCGAGAGCCTGGATCTTTTGAGGGACTCTGGGCTGCCCGTTTACGGCTCGATCGAGGCGGCCATGCGGTCCATGGGCGCCTTGGTTCAATACCAAAGGCAAAAAGCCCTAATTTCCGAGGAACTAAACCATCCCGATCCCGAATTGCCCTTCGATCGCTTGATCAAGGCCAAAACGCTCATTAACCAAGTCAAAAAGAGCGGCCGGCAAAACCTGGTCGAAACCGAGGCCCGGGACCTTCTTTTAACTTACGGGCTGGATTTGCCGCCTTGTCATTTGGCCCAAAACGCCAACCAAGCCCGGGAACTATACGAAAAACTGGGCCAAAAGGTGGCCATGAAGATCGTCTCCCCGGACATCCTCCACAAAACCGACGCCGGCGGCGTGGCCTTAAACGTCGATTCGGCCCAAATGGCCGAGCTGACCTTCGCCAAACTCGTGGCCAACGGCAAAAACTATCGAAGCGACGCCGATATTTTCGGGGTCCTATTGACGCCCATGCTCCCGGGCGGGGTGGAGTGCATTATCGGGGCCAGCCGGGACGTCACCTTTGGCCCGACGGTCATGTTTGGCCTGGGCGGAATCTTCGTCGAGATCCTCAAAGACATCTCCTTTCGGGTGGCCCCCGTCAAAAGGCCCGAAGCCCTGGCCATGATCGAATCGATAAAGGGTTTGCCTTTACTTAAAGGCGCCCGGGGCGCCGCCAAAAGCGACCTTGAGGCCCTGGCCAAGACCGTCTGCGCCATCTCCTACCTAATGACGGAACTCCCCGAGGTGGCCGAAATCGACCTTAACCCCGTCTTCGCCAAACAAAAGGGCCTCTCCATCGCCGACGCCCGGGTGGTTTTATCCTAAAACCACCCCCGGCCCACATGGGCCGGCCAATGGCCCCCGGCCCCTAAGGCCCGGCCAATGGGCCCAATTAGCCAAGTCCCCAGCCCTTACGACCAAACCAACCACGCGAACGTGAAAACATAAAGGAGTCAAACATGAAATTAATCGTCAGTCCCAAACTGCCCGAAGTCGTTGGCCCCTATAGCCACGCGGCCGCCGCCGGGCCCTTTCTCTTTGTCTCGGGCATGGGGCCCTTTGATCCCAAAACCGGCGAAGTGGTCGGGGCGACCATGGCCGAGCAAACCAAGCAAACCCTGGAAAACCTCCAAACGGTTCTGGCCGAGGTTGGCCTAACCTTGAAAGACGTCGTCAAAACCACTTGCTACGTAAGCGATCTAAACCTCTTTGGGGAGTTTAACTCGGTCTACGCTAAGTTTATGGGTGACCATAGGCCGGCCAGGGCCACCGTGCAGGTCGCGAAACTCTTTAACGGCATGTTTATCGAAGTGGAATCAGTCGCCCTCCTTAAATAAACCCGTTAAAGAAAAACCGACCAAGGCCGTTTAAAGCCGCGTCCCTAGGCCTTAAATGACCCATGGTCAACCGATCCGCGCGAGGGGCGGCTCGGGAGCGCCTTGGAAGCGGACGAAAAATGTCCGCCCCCAAGGGTTCGCTCCCGGAGCCGCTTACTTACTTTTGTCCCAACCCCCGGTCGATTTCTTAAAAGTTTACTTATTTACTCTCTTACTTAAAAGCATGGGACAAAAGTTTTTAAAATAAAAACTTCCCAATTCCTTTGGTAAGATTTAAAATGGTTTAACGTCCAAAAACGTCAAAAGGGCCATCCATGGATTATCGTTTAATCCCAAAAACCGGACAAAAGGTCAGCACCGTTGGCGTGGGCGGGACTTCCCTCCACTCCATTGACGAAGACCTGGGGCTTCGGATCGTTTCCCGGGCCCTGGAGAGCGGCGTCAACATGATTGACTTAACCGTGGAATCGCCAAACGTTTTTCCCGTGGTTCGAAAGGCCTTAAAGGGCCAAAGGGAGAGGGCGCTTTTGGGACTCCACCTGGGCTTGACTTTTTTAAAGGACGGCCAATACAAGCGGACCCGGGACGTTTCCATCGTAAGGCGCGGCTTTGAAAAACAGTTGGCCGAGCTGGGGACCGATTACGCCGATTTCGCCTACATACATTACGTGGACGAACTCGCTGACGTGGAGACCATTTTTTCCTCGGGCACCTTTGACCTGGCCCTAAAACTAAAAAAAGAGGGCCGGATACGCCAATTGGGCTTTTCCTCCCACAAGACCGAGATCTGCCGTAGGCTTTTGGCCACCAAAGAAATCGACATTTTTATGTTTAGCGTTAACCCGGCCTACGATCTAAACCCCGTGGCCAATAACCCCATGAACGAAGATTGGAGCGACCAAAACAACCTGCGGGTCATTAAGGACCGCTCGGAACTTTACCGCCAAGCCGAAAGCGAAGGGGTGCCCATCACGGTCATGAAACCCTTCGCCGCCGGCCGCCTTTTGGACGAACGCTCTTCGCCCTTCAAAAGGGCCATGACCGTCCCCCAATTGGTGCAATACTGCCTCGATCGGCCGGCCGTGGTCACCTGTTTGGCGGGCCTGGCCGCCGAATCCGACCTAAACGAACTTTTGGCCTACTATGACTCAACCCCGGCCCAAAGGGATTACTCGATTATCTCGCGCCTTACCCTCGAGGATCTTCGCGGCCAATGCGTTTATTGCAACCACTGCCTGCCTTGCCCGGCCCGAATCGACATCGCCTCGGTCCATAAATTTCTGGACCTGGCCCTGGCCGGCGACCAAATGGCCAAAAACCACTACCTGGCCTTAAAAAACCAGGCCGGCGCTTGCCAGGAATGCGGCAGCTGCGAAGACAACTGCCCCTTCCAGGTCCCGGTCCGGGAGAAAATGAAAGGGGCCCTAAAACTTTTTGGGCGATAAACGCGCCCTTTTCGCCAGACCCTTGGCCAAGGGCCAGGCGAAAATAGCGATTATTCCCAGGCGATCGATGATACTAAAATCTCGCCTGCTCCTTGGCCAGTGAAAGTGCTTATTATTTAAGGGCGATCGCGGAGGCTGATTGTTATGGCGGCGATTGAAACGAGAAAAATCCTCCTATCGATGTTTGCCGACTCGGATTTGGCCCGGATCCATGACTATTCAACGCGTATATTGGGCGAAAACGGAATAAGGTTTTCCGGCGAGCGGGCTTTGAACATATTTAAACGCCATGGCTTTAAGGTCGATGGGGAAAGGGTATGTTTTACCGAGGGGCAGGTCAGGTCGGCCTTGGAAACCACCCCGTCCCATTTCGTCATCCATGGCCTAAACCCCGACAGGGCTTTGGACTTGGGCGGCGGCGATTACGGGGTATGCGGTCCCATTGGGCCGGTTAACGTTTTGGATCTGGACGGGGGCCGCCGCCAAGGAACTTTAGGGGACGTCATAAATTTAATAAAAATCTACCAGGCTAGTCCCGTCATCAACATGAACTCAAATAACGGCGTCGAGGCTAACGACGTTTTGGTTACCTCAAGGCACCTTTTGATAACCCAAGGACTTTTAAGGCATACCGACAAACCCTTTTACGGTAGGCTTTTTGGTTATCGGGAGACCCATCAGGTCATGGACATGATTGGCTTGGTCGCGGGGAAAAAGCTTGAACCCGGCGGCCCGGTTTATTTCTCGTCGGGCTCCTGTCCCTCGATGAGCCCTTTGGCCTGGTCCGGTGACGTATCCGATAGCGTGATAGCCCTATCGGAGAGAGGCCAAGCCGTCACCCTGGGCACGGCCACCAGTACCGGGGTTACCGGTCCCATTAGGATCTTTGGCACCCTGGTTTGCCAAAACGCCGAATTACTTTCCGGTTTGGTTCTTTCCCAGTTGGTCAACCCCGGAAACCCGGTTGGCTACGGAAGCGGGGCCACCCCCGGAAACATGAGAGGCGCCAATTATTGTTGCGGATCGCCCGGCCGGGTGGCCCTCCAAATCGGCTCTATCGAGATGGGCAAAAGGTTCTATAATCTTCCTACCAGGACTCTCGCGTATGGCTCCGACTCAACCGGTTTGGACGTTCAGGCGGGGATTGAATCCTACGAAAACGCCATGGCCAACACTTTGGCCGGCGCCGACTACATGCTCTCGGAAATAGGCACCCTGGAAGGCCTAATGACTACCTCCTATGAAAAGACGATCTTGGACGAGGAGATTACCAGCCGCCTCATTCACATACGAAACGGTATCGACGTCTCCGATGAGGCGGCTTCCCTGGAGATTATTTTGAAGGTCGGTTGCGGCGGCGAATTTATCACCAGTCGGGACACCCTAAAAAACATGAAAAACGACTGGTATCCCAAATATACCGACTGGAACGCCTCGCCTTCGGTCCGTCCCCCGGATGACTTGGCTTACGTTTTACGGAGGGCCAATGCCGAATGGAAAAAAAGACTGCGGGAAGCTCCCCAAAGCATGCTTGACGCCGCCCAGGATAAGGCCCTTGACGATTTCGTCAAACGAAATCTTTGATTGGTTTGGCCAAAGGCCCAGCCGAATGCCGGGCGATTCTCTTCCAAAATTTTTGGGTCAGGGAAAGTGACCCGACCAAAACCGTTTTAACGAAAGGTGGAAACCATGGGCTTTAAACGCACGATACACGCCGTCGATACCCACGCCGGGGAGCCGATGAGGGTGATAACCGGCGGGGTTCCGCACATTCCGGGAAACACCGTCTATGAACAGATGGAATACCTTAGGAAAAACGACGACCAGCTAAGGCTAATGATGTTAAGGGAGCCCCGGGGTTATCCGCCGCTTTGCTGCAATTTGATTGTCCCGCCCAAACACCCCAAGGCCGACGCGGGTTACATAATCATGGAACAAACCGAGTACCCGGTCATGAGCGGCGGAAATACCATATCGGTCGCGACGGTCCTTTTGGAGATGGGCTTAATTCCCATGAAAGAGCCCGTAACCGAGCTTACCTTGGAAGCCCCGGCGGGTTTGATTGGCATAACGGCCAGGTGCCAAAACGGCAAGGTCACGAGCGTCACTTTCAAAAACGTCCCGGCCTTCGCTTCTTACCTTGACCGGGAAATCGACGTCCCCCATCTGGGGAAGGTCACCGTTGACGTGGGTTGGGGCGGTATGTTTTACGCCATCGCGGACGTTGGGCAATTTCCCAACATCAAGCTGGAACCCAAATACGGCGCCGAGATCGCCAGGATTAGCGCCATGATCCGCCAGGCCGCGATTGAAAAGCTTCCCGTCAAGCATCCCCACTATCCGGGCGTGGGCATCAGTATCTCCCAGCTCTCGGGCCCTACCCAAAACAAAGAAGCCGATTGGAAAAACGCCGTCACCGTGGCCTCAAACGCCCTGGACTGGAACGATCCTTCGACCTGGACCGGGGCCCTGGATCGCTGCCCTTGCGGCACGGGCACCTGCGCCAAAATGGCCGTCCTTCACGCCAAAGGACAACTAAAAATCGGGGAAAAATTTCGCCACGAAGGCATACTGGGTAACGTTTTTACCGGTGAGCTTATCGAGGAAAGCGAAATCGACGGCCTCAAGGCCGTGGTTCCGACCATTTCCGGCCAAGCCTGGATCTACGGCATCAATACCTACGTCCTCGACCCCACCGATCCCTTCCCCAATGGCTTTTTGGTCGGGGACATCTGGGCCTAAACCAAAACCACCGGCCGGGGGTTTTCAAAAAACGGCCCACAAGGCCCCCTGAGCGCTTGGGGGGTGAGGGTAGGGGTATAAAAGTAGGATCCGGACCGCGGCGGGCCACGGCGGGCTTATTTGACCCGTTTAAACGCGTTTTTCGGGTGGGGTGGAAGTCCCAAAAACCCCCGGCGAAGTTGGGGCGGGGGTGGAGGGGCTCGGCCTGGCCGGTTTTTTCCGCTTCGGGCAAAAATTAATCAATACTTTGACTTTAACCATCGGGCCAGAAAGAAGTATCGGGGTTTATTAACTATTCCGAGGATTTTGCCGACCGGTATTTTCGCGGCGGTTACGATGGTTTTTTAGACCTTTAAGCACATCGCGAGGCCCCCATGGACGAAACGAGAGATTACGCCAGGATCAATTCGCTGGTTAAGGCGCTAAAGACGGTGGAAACGCTTTCCTTGCGGCCCAAATGGGGTTTGGCCGAACTTTCCGCCTGCCTGGCCATGCCCAAGACCACGGTTTGCCGTTTCATTTATACCTTGGAGGAGATGGGTTACGTCAGTCAGGAAAAAAAGCGCGGCGAGTATTCCCTGACCAGCAAACTCTTTCAGCTCGGGAGCCAAGTGATTAACCATAGCGGCCTTATAGATCTGGCCCGCCCCGATTGCCTGAAACTTAGATCCAAGATCGGGGAGACGGTCAACCTTTGCATACCCCATGAAACCGACATGCTGGTGGTCGATATCCACGTGGGCAATCACCCTTTGAGGCAGGACACGAAAATAGGGGTGGGTTTTTCGATGATCCGTTCGGCTTCGGGCCGGGCCTATCTGGCTTTTTTGAAAAACCCCGAGGCCGAAGAGTTGCTTGAGAGGATTAGAAAAGAAGAAAACATGGGCAAAAAAGACTGGCAGGCCCAGCTAAAAGAACTCGAGGAAACCAAGTCCATGGGCATAGGCTATGACAACGAGGAGATCTTTTCCGGGGTCAGATGCGTGGCCGCGCCCATTTTCGATCACCAAACCAACGTCGTCGCCACCATCAGCGTTTCCGCCCCGGTGGTCCGCCTAAACGAGAAAATACTCTCCCTTACGGCCGACTCGGTCTTCGAGGCCGCGTCCATGATCTCCGGCCGTTTGGGAACCCCCAATTACCCCATCAAACGCCGCCCTTAAGCCCCAAAACCCTTTTGGCGCCAAAACGCCAAAGTTCCAAGCTCTTCCGACTCCCAACCCGGCCCATGAGATCCTTGGCCCCGGCCGCCCGGCCGGGGCCAACCCGATTGGCTTGTCCTTGGGCTTGCCCTTGGGGGGGATGGGTCAATTGGGCTTGCCGTTTAGGGATTTGTTCCGGGCGCCCGGGGAATCGAGGCCGTATTTACGAAGTTTTCTGGAAACGCTGGCTTGGCTAATCCCCAGGTAGGAAGCGATGTCCCTGGTGTTGCGGCTTTTGGCGATGGCCTGCCGCAAGGCGTTTTTCTCCAGCTCGCATTTGGCCTCGTCCAAAATGGGCGGGACCGCCGAGCCTAGGCTGGCTTTGGGCGCCCCGGCGGTCGGCTCCAGCTTAATCTTTAGGCCCTCTTCGGTTTTGAGCAAGGTGTTTTTTAAAAAAGTGCCGATGGTTTTCTTGTCGCTTAAAAGAACGGCCTGCTGGATGACGTTAAAAAGCTCCCTGACGTTTCCGGGATACTGGTAAGCGGT
>JAITLH010000169.1 GCA_031277995.1 Deltaproteobacteria bacterium | reverse complement strand
CTATGGGCTATATAAGATTAGTTTAAGAGAAACGTTCACGAGAATAACGTGACATTATTAAGGTAAGGTGAATAACTTAGAATTTATATGGAAGGGTTAAATTAGGCCTAAGTCTAAAGAGTATTTAGCCTGTTCCAGTACGAATTTCCAAAGCCTTTCGACAGCTTAGTTTTTTTAAACTACTAGCGTAAATATAGCTTTATATAGCTGTTTTATACTTGGTAGGGGGTTTTTTTGGCCCTAAGAAAATGGCGATAATTTGAAGTCATTTCAAACGTTTAATTAACGAACCGTAAACGTTGGATATATACGGATTGAAAAAAAGGCGGTATTTTGGGAGTTTAAGTTTTAAGGCCGGTGAAAGAGTCGGTATTTTGGGAGTTTAAGCTTGGAGGCTGGTAGAAGGGCCGGTATTTTAGAAGCTTAAGCTCAGGGACAGGGAAAAAGATCGGTATTTTGAGAGCTTAGTTTTTTACGTCAAGGATTGGATCTGTATTGCTTACAAAAATGATCGTTATTAAGCTTTTTACGATTTAATATTCCTGTTGGGAATATAAAAAATCTTAAAAAATTGAATTTTTTACTAAGATCTATATCGAAAAGATAAATATTAGATTATAGGTTTTAGTAGTTATTAAAAGTTTAATTTATACACTCTGTGTATAAAATATTTTTTACTTTTTTAAAAAAAGTATACGTGTTGGAGCCTTTAAATGTTCAGTAAGCAAGTAGATCGGTATTTTCAAATATTTGGCGAAGACGTCACCGACAAGGTGGCCAAGGATATGCAGGCCACCAAGTCGAAGCTCTTGTTGGAGTCTTTGATCTTGTTTTCCGAGCGTGGTTACGACGGAATTTCGGTTAGGGACATAGCCGAGAGGGTGGGAATCCAAACCTCATCCTTATATAACCACTTTAAAAACAAGCAGGAACTGTTGGACGTCGCCATCGAGATGTCCTCAAACCTTTACGGCGTTTACCTAAACGCCATAGGGGAAAGATACCTTACGGTCAATTCTTTTGTGGAAATTTTGAACGTCGTTGTTCAAAATCCCATGGAGGTCCTAAACGAAACCTCCTGTTACGCCCTGTCGCTGATCCATTGCGAGAAATACCGCAACCGCAACTCGGCCAGGGTCTACGCGAACGTCTTTGTGGATCATAGCGTGAATTTTTACAGGAATATTTTCCAGGATCTGATCTCCAAAGGCCTGTGCGGCCCGTTTGACACGAAAACGGCGGCCCTCATCGTCAATAACGCCTTCCACACGGCGGTCAACCTCTCGATGCAGGAATACCTTGGCTTCCTGCACGGAATCGATTTTTCCGACATGATCTATGGGATTAAGGACTTCATCTTAAAGCAGGTCTTCCCGAAGGCCAAGATAACCGATCCCAATCTCAAAGATCTGCCGCGCCTTCCTCCTTTCCCCAAGGAGATGATGAACTGCCAGCGGCTCTCGGTGGCCAATGGGGGCAACGGGGCCATGGAAGCCAACGGTACCCATGGGGGCAACGGGGCCATGGTGGCCAGCGGGGCCCATGGGGGCAACGGGGCCATGGTGGCCAGCGGCGGCAATGGGGCCGACGCGGCCAACGGGCCCAATGGTGGGAACGCGGCCAACGGCGGCCATGGAAGCCAAACCCTGGAGGGCGTGATGTCTGGCTTATCGCCCGAGGCCCGCCAGTTTTTTTCCGGCCATCTCGATGGCTACCTAAACTTGCTGCAAGCCGATTGCGGCGACTTAACCACTTTCAAGCTTGGGGACGAATGCCAAGCCGTCATCAGATTTTTAAAAGAATCTTATTTAGAACCCGTGGCCACCCAAGCCACTTACCTGGAACACGCTATCCAAATTAAAAAAGCCATGGAAGCCCACTCGGAAAACTGGACCAAGCTCAAAGAGAATATCCACGATAGGATCCAAAACGCCGAGATCAAGATCCAAGACATCTTCACGGTCTTCCTCACCATCGAAAGGGAGTACAAACGGGTTTACAAGAGACAATGCGAACGCGGCCGAACCGATAACCGCCCGGCCGAGGTTAGCGCTAGGCTAGTCGAGAGTTTATTGTCCTCCATGCAAACCGCCTTTGGCCTTCTGGAAAAGGGCGACGACGGCGCCAACGGCGCTAACGGCGCCACGGAATCCAGAAAAGATGGGCCCGAGGGGGTGGCCTTGGTTGAAAACCATGGTCAGGAGAGGCTAGAAAAAACCTCTCAGCCAAGCGGGGAGGTTTTTTCGGAAGACCGTTCGCTTATGGCCGACCAGACCTGGCCTTTGGAAAAGGTTGACCCGTCCATCGATGCCTTACTTGAAGACATGATTACGAAAGACGCCACGGCGCCTGAAAAAGGTACAAAAATGATAGAGAACCTAGCCCAAGAAAAAGGCGGGAACGGGAGCGAGAGAAGAGAGACCGACTCGGGCTTTTTCCGCCCCAGAAAATCCTATGGCACCCTTAAACGGACCGACCACAAAAACTTGGACGTTTTCGTCAAGGTCAATGGGAAAATCGTCAAGCGGCCAGAACCCAAGCTTGACCTCACCAATCCCCTGTCCACCCTGCCCGCGGACGAGCTTAGGGAGCCGGAGATAACGACCGCCCTGTCCGCGTCTAAGGCCGAGCTCGACGACATGCCCTTAAAGTCCAAGATCTGGCGTCAAGCCGAGAGCCTGTTTAAGAACAAAACCAGGAGCTAACCCAGCCAAAGTCAGAACGGGGACGGACGAAAGATAAACGGAGCCGAAACGGAAAAGCCTCTCCGCCAATGGGGGAGGCTTTTTCGTTATTGGGGCCAGGGTGGGAAAAAAGGGAAGCTTGAATTTCGTTGGGGGAAGAGAAATTTAACTTTTTAACTTTGGGCGGTTGTGGTAGTATTAAACCTTCGAAGGATATTTTAGCGACTGGTCGCGAAAAGTAATTGAGCGGTTTTTAGCGGCTTGGGGTTAGTTGGGACCTCAAAGGGGTCGTCTGGTTATTGGTTAAGAGAGTTAAGGTTAATAATAAATTTAGACTGGGAATAGATTTTTTTTAATTTGGCGCAATTAGGTTTAGACTAATCAGTCATTCTGAAGGTCGAAGGCATCTCTTTTGATGTGACTTCGGCTTTTTTTTTAGGTAGAAGTTGTCGTTGATTGACTGGGCCGTTTAAATTTTTCCATGAGTCTTTATCATGAACGTTTTTTGGGGTGATTTTACCCGTTTTTTTATAGATTTGGAATTGACTAGGCGAGCGTGAGCGCGTTTAGTTAGTTTCCGAACCCAAGGAGAAATAATGTCCGAAGAAAAAAAGTATCGCCTGGAGACCTTGGCCGTCCACGCCGGGCAGGAAGTCGATCCCGTCACCTTAGCCAGGGCCGTTCCGGTTTACAGGACCACGGCCTACAAGTTTAAAAGTAGCCAGCATGGGGCGGACCTGTTCGCTTTAAAGGAGCTTGGGAACATCTACGCGAGGCTAATGAACCCCACCAACGACGTCTTGGAAAAGCGGCTGGCCGCCTTGGAGGGCGGGGCCGCCGGGCTGACCTTTAGTAGCGGCACGGCGGCGGTGTACTTTTCCATCACCAATATCCTAAAGTCCGGGGACGAGCTGGTGAGCGCCGTAAACCTCTACGGCGGCTCCTACACCATGTTTGACGCCATTTTGCCCCAGTCCAATAACATCACCGTCCGTTTTACCCCGGTAAACGACGAACAGGCCGTCGAGGCGGCCATAAACCAGAAGACCAGGGCCATCTTCATCGAGACCATCGGGAATCCCGTTTTGGACGTGGCCGACTTGGAGCTCTACTCGAAAATCGCCAAAAAGCACCATCTGCCTCTTTTGGTCGATTCGACCTTCACCCCGCCCTCGCTACTTAGGCCCATAGAATACGGGGCCGACGTGGTCATTCACTCGTTAACCAAGTGGATCGGCGGGCACGGGACCGGTATCGGCGGGGCCATCGTGGACGCGGGCAAATTCGACTGGTCGGATCCCAAGTTTGAGCTATACAACGTGGGCGATCGGGGCTACCACGGCCTAAAATTCGGAACCGATCTGGGCCCCTTGGCCCCCATCGCCTTCGCCCTAAGGCTGCGGACCGTGGGCTTAAGAAACCAAGGCCCCACCTTGGCCCCGGACGCCGCCTGGATATTTTTGCAAGGGGTGGAGTCCTTACCCTTAAGGGTGGCCCGCCACAGCGAAAACGCCTTGCGGGTGGCCCAGTATTTAAAGACCCATCCCAAGGTGACCTGGGTTCGTTATCCTGGCCTGGAAGGCGATCCGGCCAAGGCCTTGGCCGATAAATATTTGCCCGACGGGGCCGGGGGCATGGTGGTCTTTGGGGTTAAGGGCGGCCGGGACGCGGCCATAAAGCTTGTCGATAACATAAGCCTGTTTTCGCTCCTGGCTAACGTTGGGGACGCCAAGAGCTTAATCATCCACTCAAGCTCCACCACCCACTCCCAGCTATCCGGCGACGCCCAAAAGGCCGGCGGCCTCGATGACGATCTGGTCAGGCTCTCCATCGGAATCGAGCATATCGACGACATCCTCGAGGCCCTAGACGACGGCCTAAAACTCATCTAGCGCCAAAACCCAGACCATTGGCCAATGGCCGCTTAAAAACCACCATCGGAGGTTTTTAAGCGGCCATTTTTGTGACGCATCACCAAATAGACCGTTAAAACCAGACCCGCCAAGGCCAGGGCGGCGGCGGCGTAGGTGGTCGGGGCCAGGCCCAGGAGCTTGGGGCCCCTAAAGTCGCCGCGAAAAATATCGACGGCAAAGCGAAGCGTTCCAGCCAGGGTTAGGTAGAGGGCCAGGATCAGCCCGGCCGGGCGGGGGCGGTTAAGGCCTTTGGTTAAAAGAAAACAAATGATGAATAGGCCAAGGGATTCGGCCAATTGGGTGGGGTAGAGGGGAAGGCCGGCCGGGGCCAGGGAACCTAGGGGAAAGGTCAGGGAGAGGGGAAAGTCATGCGGGGCCAGGCTCCCGTAACAGCAGCCGGCCACAAAGCAGCCCAGGCGCCCTATGGCCTGGCCCAGGGCCAGGGCCGGGGCCAAGGCGTCACTCATGGGCAAAAATTTAAAACGGCCCAGGGCGGAAAGGACGATCACGACCAGGAGCCCCAGGATAAGGCCGCCTTGGAACATTAGGCCGCCTTCCCAGTATTTGAAGGCGTTTAGGGGGGAGCTTAGAAAATTTCTGGGGTTAAAAATTACGTAGGCGACCCTTGAGCCAATAATCCCGGCGACGATGAGCCAGAAGGCCAGATCGAAGGCCTTTTTGGACTCGACCCCGGCCCGGGGGGCGATCCGGTTTAGGTAATACAGGGCGGTGAGAACGGCCGCGACCAGGGCCAAGCCATAGCCGCCCACGCTCACGGGGCCTAGTTGTAAGTCATGGGGCCACATTGGTTTTTTCGCCTGTCAAACGGGAGGGGCGCCCTCGGGGCGCCGTAGGGGCGTCGCCCCGAGGGGGCCAAGGCGCCGGAGCTCTTTCGCGGGCTTGGCTTTTTTGTCAAGTTTAGTGTTTGAAGGCCCTTTGGCCGGTAAAGACCATGGCCACTTGCGGTTCGGTTTCGTTCGCGGCCACGATACTTTCGTAATCCCTAAGGGAGCCGCCGGGGTGGGCGATGGCCGTGACCCCTTCGACGATGGCCGAATCGACGGCGTCCCGGAAGGGAAAGAAGGCGTCCGAGACCATGACCGAACCCATGAGGTTACCCCTTTGGTCGTCGACTTGCTTTAGGATCTCGGAAAAGGCTTCCATGGGTTTGGGGCCCTCTTCCACGGCCTGGGAGAGTTCCAAAAGGCTTAAACCGTGGTTGGAATGGGACAGGTGTTCGGCGTAATTGCGGCGGGCCTTAAAGGCGGCGACTTCGACCACGCCCACCCGGTCCTGCTGGCCGCAGCCTATGGCCACGGTGACCTGGTTTTTTACGAAAAGAACGGAGTTTGAGATGACCCCTTGTTCCACGGCCCAGCCAAAGAGGAGATCTTGGTATTCGGCCTCGGTGGGCTGCCTTTGGGAGGAAATTTTCTGGCCGTTCTTTTCGGCCGTGGCCACCTTGAAATCCGAGGCCTTGAGGA
This sequence comes from Deltaproteobacteria bacterium, assembly GCA_031277995.1. Lineage (GTDB taxonomy): Bacteria > Desulfobacterota > Desulfarculia > Adiutricales > Adiutricaceae > JAIRNQ01. Next base: position 9,682 of record JAITLH010000169.1, on the reverse strand, counting down.
TTTTGTTGACCGCCGAGTGCTGCAAGATTAAGCCGCCGTCTAGTAGGCTTTTGATGTCAAGGAAGCGCAGGTAAGCGTAGTCTTTGAGTTTGGCGATATCGGAAATTTTAAATATCCTTAAATCGGGCTTTCGGGAGAGGATGTTAAGGACCCCTTCTTCAAAGTCCGGGGCGGCCACGACTTCCAGGTAACGATCGTTCATCAGAAAGGCCGTGTCCTGGGTCAGGGGCGTATTTAGGACCAAAGCCCCGCCAAAGGCGGCGATCCGGTCGGCCTCAAAGGCCTTTTGAAAGGCCCTGGCCTGATCGTCATCTTGGGCCGCCCCCGAGGGGTTATTGTGCTTGACGATGATGGCGGCCGGTTTGTCGCCCAGGTAGCGCAAAATCCCCAAGGCCGAGTCAACGTCGGTTAGGTTAGTCTTGGACGGGTGTTTGCGGCTCCCGTAAATGGCGTCCTTAGGGCTTAGGCCAATGTTGGAGACCAGGCCGTTTTTGGGGCTAACGAATTCCAAGCCCGCCAAGGCCAGATGCCCGTTGATTAGCCTATACAAGGCGGCCCCTTGGTCGGGGTTTTCCCCATACCTAAGGCCGCTTTGGACAATTTGCCCTTGCTCGTTTGGCAAATCAAAGAGCCTTTTTTGGTAAACCAACTCGACCTCGCCCAGCTTTATGGTCAATTGGTCGGGAAAGTCTTCGGTTAAGTCTTTTTTATAAATATTTTTAAGATCTTCTGAACTCATGAACGGGTATCCTTGAAAAAAAATTTGGGCTGCCCCCCGATCGAGGCGGCTATTGGGCGAGCGGGTAGGGGCGAGGTCGGCGTTTTTTCCCACCTCACCCCCCATCGAAACATGGCCCACAAACGGCCGTAAAGGCCCCTAGGCGGCCTTGGCTGTCAAAGTTGGGACAATGATAGGGGTCGGCTCGGCCTAGGGCCTTGTGGGGGCTTTAGGGCAATTTCGCGAAAAATGGCCCAAGGTCCGAAACCGGGTCCGCTCTCGGGCCCGGCCCCTGGGTTTACGGCGGGCCCGAGGCGGGGGCCGCCGTAAACTAACCTATCATAACAAAAAAACCAGCCAAAATGACTTTCAAGCTGGTTTAAAACGCGCGATTAAAAGATGTCTAAAACTTGGGGGCCAGGGTTTAGGGCCCCAGGCCGGGCGCCTAAAGGTTAGGAACCATCCGTGGAGAGGCTGGCCGTTGGGGAGCCGATGGAGCCCAGGCCCAAAAGGTTAAAGACCAAGCCGACTTTTTGGTCGTCGTAGGTTCTGGAGAAAAAGACCGAGACGGCGTAGCACTGGGCTTCGTAATTTAGGGTAAAGTAGGTCTCCAGTTCTTTTTTGCGCTGAAAGTCAAAGCGGGTGGAAAAGCTCGAACTCCAGCCCCGGGTAAAATTGATGACGGCGTCGCCGCGGATCTGGCTGACGTTATTGTCTTGGTTGGGGCCGCTAGCCAAGGTGGAATTGTCGTAATCGTAGATGAGCCCCAGGGAATCGCCCCGGCGGTTAAATAGGTTCATGGAAATTTCATGGCGGGTGAATTTCCCGGCCCGGCCGTCAAACTGCGAAAGGAGCCTAGTGGAGACGCCCTCGGCTAGGTTACTTTCGATTTCCAGCTCAAAGGGCCCGACGCCGCTATCGTAGTAACCGGTGGTGTAGTAGCGAGCCCAGGCGTTTTCGGCCCACTTGATGTTATTGGCAAACTCGTAACTTCCGTAAATGCCGAGCTTAAAGATCTGCTTGTATTCGTTGTATAGGAGATTGTCCGAGGCGTCTTTGACCGGGGTCTTGGTGGTAATCGAGTTTCTAAGGCCGTAACGAAAGGTTTGACGCGAAAGGCGCCGATCGTACATGTCAAAAAAGGGCGCTTCGGATTGGGAGGGCGTTTCGACCAGTTCAAAGGCCAAAACGGGGCTTATTTCGTGCTGGGTTTGGGTGGCCTTGCCGGGCCCAAAATCGTAAACCCGGCTTAGGGACGTGGTTAACTGGACGTTGACGTTTCCGGATAGGATCTGTTCGGTGGAATCGTGCAATTCGCGCCCGGCCCGGGTTGGGCGATAGCCGCTCGGAAAATAAGCCGTATACCTAAAGCCGCCGTCGACCTTAAGGTTCATGAAGGTGCCGATGTCTTGGTTCCAAAAAAGGGAGGGGGCCATGGTGAAACGGTGACCGAGCTCGGTGACGTAGCTGGTCGCGTCCGTTCTCCGGGTAAAGTAATCGTATTGGACGTCCAGGCTAAACCTGGGCCCGGCCAAGCTCCCGGGCATGGAAAAGCCTAAATTTATGGGCCGGCTGACGATGTGGTATTGCAACTTGGGGAGATTTTGGAGGGTATCGACGTTGTTTTTCAAATACAAGTTACTGTTGTAGGTAAGCGATCCCTTAAAATACGTGTCGTCGCCGGTCCTCTGGGCGTAAAAGGTCGATAGCCTAAGGGGATCGAGTTCCTCGTTAATGGTTCTCCCAAAATAACGCGTAAAAAGGGCTTGGGAAACGTTGAACCCGTCCAGATCGCTTCTAAACGTGTACAAATACATGGGATCCGAAACCAGGTCAAGGTCAAGGTTTATGTTCCAAGCGGAGAAGTTCCAGGAGTTCTGGGTCCTAAGCCAATACAGGTTTTTTACGTTTTTGGCCTGAAGGTCCAGGGAGCGATACGAGTAAACGTTATTTTGTTTGTCTTTTAAAGCGGTGACCAGCCAGATGCCCTGCCCGGCGCTAAGGTTGTAGCGGCCCTCCAAGGTCACGGCCAAGCCCCTTTTGGAGCGCCAAACCGGGGTGACGGTCAGATCGTAGTCCTCGGCCAGTTCCCAGAAAAAGGGCGTGGCCAGAAAAAAGCCGTCCCTTTTGGAATATTCCACCGTGGGCATCAAAAAGCCGGTCTGCCTTTCTCCCTTTATGGGCACGGCGAAATAGGGGGCGTAAAAGAGGTTAAACCACTTGTTTTCCATGGTGACCCCCCTGGCCGTGGCCAGGCCCCCTCGGTTAATCATCAAATCCTTGGCCAGTAACCTCCAGGAGGGTTCGGGGCCGTCGCAGGTGGTAAAAACCGCTTCGTTTACGTAGAAAGCTTCCTCGCCTTGCCTTTCGATGACGTCGCCTTGGACGTAGTAATGACCCACCGGAAAAAAGGCCTTGCCGTCATAAAGCTTGGCCAGTTTCAAATCCATGTTGACCGCGGCCCGGGCCGCCGTGGCCGAAAAATCCGGGGTCCGCATCTTGACGTCCCCGCTCACCTCGACCGTTTGGGTCGGCTCATGCCAAAGGGCCCTATTGGCCGATATTTGCTCCTGATCCCTAGTGATTAGGACGTTTCCGATAAAATCGAGCCGGCCGGTAACCTCGTCGTAGCGCATCTCGTCGGCGAAAATCGTCACCTCCGGGCCGTTTTGGGAGACGACCATCCTGACCCGGTTACTAATCTCGGGCAATTCGTCGGGATTGACTTGGTAGAGTAGGGCCTCTTCTTCCTTAGTGAGCGGTTTGTAATCCCTGGGGAAGGCCTCATCGGGAAAGGGCCCAGGGTACATACGATCCTCGGGCCAGGGCGCGAAAATATCCCCCTCCCCGCCCGCGTCTTCCAAAACGAAACCCGTTTCCGGGGGCCTTAACGCCTCGGTTAGATTGACCCCCAAGCCGCTTCTGTTTAAGGCCTGGGCCCAACCGGCCCCGGGAAAAAGCCCCAGGGCCAAAAACCAAGCCGCCCCCAAAAGCACCCCGGCCCAGACAAACCCCCAGCCCAAGCCCAAGCCCTGGCCCAGGGCTGAGGCCTTGGGCCTTGGCCCTCTGGGCCCCTCGCCCCCGGGGGGCGTCCGGCTAGGGATATGTCGGATTGTCTGGGTCAATTGGACTCCACGGCCGGGACCCCGGTTAAGTAGGCCCTGGTTTCCCCCACGGTAAAAAGCGAACCGCTGACCACGACCAAATCGTCTTTATGGGCGGCCTGGGAAGCCGCGGCCAGGGCCTGGGGGATGGTTGGATGGAGGCTATGGGGACATTTGGGCGGTCCCAAAGCCGCCGTTAAGCGAGACAAAAGTAACTCGGGGTCCGCCGCCCTATGGTAAGCGGGCCTGGTTAGATACAAATAATCGGCCAGTTCCAAAACCGGGGCCAAAACCCCGGCGATGTCCTTATCGGCCATGACCCCGACCACGAGGTGAAGTTTTTGGCGCGGGGCGTTTTTTAGCAAAGTCGTTAAGGCCAAGGCCCCGGCCGGGTTGTGGGCCCCGTCCAAGATTAGGGGCGCGGCCGAATGCCCATCCGGGGGCCAACTACCCGGGGCGAAGGTCTCCGCCCGGGCCGGCCAGTTAACCGACTTAAGCCCGCCGGAAATAACCCCCGGGTCAAGATCGTAGCCAATCTCGGCCAAGGTCTCGGCCATGGCCAGGGCCATGGCGGCGTTGTCGGCTTGGTAGGGACCGGTTAGGGCCAAGGGCAAACCGGTAAGTTTCCACTTGGGGCCCAGGTAATCGATAACCTGGCCGGTTCCGGCCGGGCCCATTTGGCCCGCCGAGATCTTTACGTCGTAATCGCGGCCCAAAACCAAAACCGAGGGGCAAGCCAGTTCCCGGGTTTTTTCCAAGACTATCCGGGCGACTTTATCCGTATACCGTCCCCCAACGAAAGGCGTGTTGGGCTTAATCACCCCGGCCTTTTCAAAGGCGATTTTCTCGATGGTCGTTCCCAGATGGTCGGTATGTTCCAAACTCACGTTGGTAATGGCCGAAAGAAGGGGGCTTATGACGTTAGTGGAATCAAGCCTTCCGCCCAAACCCGTCTCGATCACGGCCAGCTCGACGCCCTTTTTCTTAAAGTATAAAAAGGCCATGGCCGTGACGAACTCGAAAAAAGTGGGTGGGCTATCCGGGTCGGTGGCGGGCCAAACCTGGTTTACCAGATCGATGACCTCTTGTTGGCTAACGAATTCCCCGTTTATTTGAATCCTTTCCCGAAAGGTGATTAAATGAGGGGAAGTGTAAAGGCCGGTCTTAAAACCCTGGAGCCTTAAGCCCTCGGCCAACATGGCCGCGGTGGAGCCTTTCCCGTTGGTTCCGGCCACGTGGACAAACTTAAGGGCCTCATGGGGCCGCCCCAAGTTTTCCAAAATTCGATTCATGGAATCTAGGCCAAACTTCATGCCAAACTTTTGCAAATCAAAGAGCTTGGCGATATTTTTATTGTAATTATCCGAGACGACGGTTTCTTCCATATAAAACTTTATACCGGCGGGTCATAAGATCCAAAAATTAAGGCCAAATAAAATGTCAAGTTAGACCCTTATCTACATTTACTTACCCTGATCACTTCTTTGTCAACCCACCGTTCGCCGTTTTGATAACTTTAACTAAAAAGTAACCCTATTGGCGAAGTTATTATACGACCTTTTGCCCCTTTTTCCGCCAAGGAAAAGGGTCAACGGGGCGGACTAAACCCCCGGCGAGGTTGAAAAAAATTTCTTGGGACGGGTGGAATGGCCCAGACATTAAATTGTAGCCAGAAAGACTAAAAAAGTAAACGAATTTTGAGGTTACTTTAATCCAGCTCCCGTTTAAGCGCTATTTATGGGGTCTAAGTTTTAAGGCAACCACCAATTATTGTGGTTAGTTTTGGGCCAGAGAACCGCACGTCGCGGGTTTTTTCTTTACGGTACGGTGAGTTTAGCGTAGCGGGTCATGACTTTTTTCTCGCCGAATTGATCGAAATCTATGGTGACCGTGCCTCCGGTAACCTCGGTAACCGAGCCTAGCCCAAAGCCCTGGTGATGGACCTTTTGCCCCACGTAGGGTTCCAAAATAACCTCGCCCTTAATGGCTTTGCCGCCCGCGGGCAAGCCCGCGGCCTTGGCCTTTGGCAAGCCCGAGGGCATGCCCATGGCCTTGCCCATGTGCTTGGCCATGGCCTTGCTTTGGGACTTTTTGGCCCTGGGTACTTCAAAGTTTCTCTCCTCGTCGCCGCTTTCAAAACCGTCATCATACAGCTGGGAGCCATCGTCCATCGGGAAATCGTCGTCATATAGCTGGGAAGCGTCTTCGTTATCAAAGATATCGTCCCCATCGTCGCCAAAAAATCCGCCCCTGGGATTGGCGATGGGCCTTTTGGCAAGGTCATGGCCAAAATGGATGACTTTGTCAACCTCCTCAAAGCGATCCTCGTCATAGGATTCGCCGTGGATAATCTCAACCTGGTCGCGGTCAATCTTATTAAGAAACCTTGACGGGCCGCCCCTTTCGGCGGAGTTCCAGGAGGGACAAAAAAGGGGCATGGTGATAACCAGCCGATCTTTGGCCCGGGTCACGGCGACATACATAAGCCGGAGCTCTTCTTGCAATTGTGAGGTACCGTCCTTTGACGATTTCTGGCCGCGCGACCAGGGATAGGAGCGTTCCGAAGCGTTGGAACGCGCCGAGGGAAAACGGCCTTCCACGGCCGAGATCAGATAGACCCGGGCCCATTCCAGGCCCTTGGCCGAGTGGACGGTGGAGAGGGTCAGATCGCCTCTTTCTTTGGATTTTTTATGCCCGACGCTTAAATTATTGGGTGGATCGAGGGTTATGTCGTCTAGAAAGGACACCAAATCAGTGGTGTTTCCTAGCATGATCCTCATTTCTTCCAAATCTGTTAAACGTTCGGGGTGATCGTCTGGGAAGAGGCCTGGGAGTCGGGCCGAATAATAATCAAAAACCCGTTCGGTAACTTCTTTGGGCGAAACGTCTAACGGGGATATGGCCAACAGGAGTTCTTTTAACTCCGATAGGCCTTCCCTGGCGTAGGACCTAGTGACCTTGGCTTGGTCCAAAACGCTAAAATATTCGTCTCTTGAGGTACACCAAGTCACGATGGCCTCCGCGCCTTTGGGCCCCACGCCATTAAGGCGAACAAGAATCCTTTTTAGGTTTATTTCGTCTTTGGGGTTAACGGAAACCTTTAAAATCGCTAGAAAATCTTTGACGTGGGCCGATTCCAAAAATTTTCGGCCCCCAAATTTGGTGTAGGGGATCTCGCGTTTGACCAGCTCGGTTTCCAGCTCAAAGGAGTGGGCGCTGTTCCTAAAAAGGACGGCTATGTCGGTCATCGGCACCCCGGCCGCGAGATCGCCTTCGATCAAATCGGCCACCTTGGCGGCCTCCTGGCGCAGGTCCCTTAGGGTGATTATTTTGGCCAAGGGCCCGTCTTCCCTAATTGGCCGGAGAACTTTATTGAAGCCCTCGTCGGCTTGTCCCAAAATATGGTTGGCCACGTGAAGGATCTGCGGGTGGCTTCTGTAGTTATCTTCCAGGCGCAGTATCTTGGTGCCCTGGTAGATATTGGGAAAATCCATGATGTTTTTGAAGTTGGCGCCCCTAAAGGAATAGATCGACTGGGCGTCGTCGCCAACGGCGGTGACGTTTTTATGGCCCAGGCCCAGAAAGGCGGTTATCCTGGCCTGGACGGAGTTGGTGTCTTGGTATTCGTCAACCAAGATGTAATTGTAACGGGCGGCTATTTCCTCCCTAATATCCTCGTTTTCAATCATTAATTTTTCTAAATAAAGTAACATGTCGTCAAAATCTAAAGAGTTTGACGCAATTTTTTTTACCTTATAATTAACAAAGAGTCTCTCAAGGCCGGGAATATATTCTTTTAAATGGAAATATGATTTTTTGACCACCTCGGGTACGGTCATATCTTTGTTTACGGCCTGGCTAAAAATATTCAAGATGGTGTGGCGTTTGGGAAATTTCGAATTTCTTTTGGCCGTTTCTTCTTGGCTCCTAAGGGTCCCCATCATTAACTCGGCGTCCTCGCGATCCAAGATCTCGAAACGGTTAGTAAAGCCTAATTTTGGGGCGTAGACCCGCAAAACGGAAGTGGACAGGGCGTGAAAGGTCCCGCCGGAGACTTTGCCGTCCATGCCGCCCAATATCTCCTCGCACCGGCTAAGCATCTCCTCGGCGGCCTTACGGGTAAAGGTCAAAAGCAAAATGGAGGCGGGCGTTATGCCTTGGTCGATTAGCCAAGCCACCCGATGGACCAAAGTCCTGGTCTTGCCGCTACCGGCCCCGGCCACGATCAAAAGCGGACCGTCCATATGCGTGGCCGCCTGGTACTGGGCCTCGTTTAATTGGCCCCTAAGATCGAGCCTGGGTTTATGAATAAAGGTCATGGACAAAAAACCCCACGGCCAAGCCCCTTGGCCGTTTCCAAAAAACGATGGCCGCTTTTACGGTATCGGCCTAGATTAACCGCTTAAATGATTAAATACTCCGTCGCCGCTTCCACCAAAGCCTCGACGGTGGCTTTTTTGGCCTCGGCCACGACCTTAAAGCCCAGCTCGTTCGCGGCTTTAGTGGTTATCGGCCCAATGGAAACCACCGGCACCTGGCCCCGCTCGTCTGGGCCAATAAAATTAGACAGCCCCTTGGCCGTGCTGGCGCTGGTAAGGGTGGCTAAGTCTATGGGACGATGGGAATTCGAAGGTTTTAGTTCTCCCGATGATTGTTTATTATAACCAATAAAACTTAAATTTTCAAATCCTGACCAATCGGCTATAAGCGTCTCATATATGGGGACAAGATCTAAATCAAAGCCTAAATTACTTAGGCCCAAAACCAAGGCGTCCCTGGCCTCCAGGGCCCGGGGCAAAAGGACCGGGCCCACGGGCAGATCCTCAAAAAGTTTCACCACCCCCTCGGCGATAAAACGTTTGGGCATCAGATCCCACGTTAAGCCAAAAGCGTTTAGGGCCTCGGCCGTGCCCGGCCCGATTACCGCGATGGTGACGGCGTGAAGGGCCCGGCTATCAAACTTGGCCTCAAAAAGCGCCCTCATGAAAACGTTCACCCCGTTGGGCGAGGTAAAAACCAAATACCGGTACTTAGCCAGGTTATTTAAGGCCTCGTCCAGAAGCGAATTTGGCGTAATGGGCCTAATCTCTATGGCCGGACGTTCCACCACCTCGGCCCCAAGCTCCCTAAAAGCCGCGGCTAACCGCCCGGCCTGCTTTCTGGTCCTAGTCACTAAAACCCTTTTGCCAAAAAGCGGCCTTTTTTCATACCAGTTAAGCTTGTCCCTTAACCCGACCACTTCCCCCACGATTAAAAGCGCGGGCGAGCTAAGCCCCAACCTTTGAACTTCCCCAAATAATCCCCCCAAAGTGCCCACGGCCACCTTTTGCCTGGCCGTGGCCCCCCATTCGATAAGGGCCGCCGGGGTCGCCCCATCCTTTCCGGCCGCGATTAACCGCTCCAAAATGTTGGCCAAGTTTTCCACGCCCATGACCACGGCCAAGGTCCCCAGCTTCCCAAGCGCCTCAAAATCCAAACCCGAATAGGCCTTCCCGGCTTTTTCATGCCCGGTCAAAATCCCAATCTGCGAGCCCATATCCCGATGGGTCAAGGGTATCCCGGCCGCCCCGGCCGCGCCAATGACCGAGCTTACCCCCGGCACGACCTCAAAGGGCACCCCGGCCTCGAAAAGTTCCAAGGCTTCCTCGGCCCCCCGGCCAAACACATACGGGTCCCCGCCCTTAAGCCTTACCACCACGCGCCCGGCCCGGCCCTCCTCTACCAAAAGCCTATTAATCTCTTCCTGCTTAAAAGTGTGCTTGGCCCCAACCTTCCCCGCGTAAATTTTCCTCGCTCCCGTTGGCGCGAGCTCCAATAGCTCCGGCGCGGCCAAATAGTCATAAACCACCACCTGGGCCCG
>JAITLH010000134.1 GCA_031277995.1 Deltaproteobacteria bacterium | reverse complement strand
GAATAAAACCCCCCGCCCCGTTTCGCCAACTTTTTTGCCCACCTCCCCCAGGCGTCAGCGCCAGGCGCCCGCGCCAATCCAGCGCCAATCCAGCGCCAGGCCCGCCCAGGCGGCCCAATTGCCGGCCTAATTGCCGGCCTAAGGCCTGCCCCCTCGCGGCTAAACGGGCTTTTTTCGCGGCCCCTTATCATTAGTCTTATCCCTAGAGGCTAAACGGTCCATTTTTGTTTACGCTTACCGATAAATGCGTTAGAATTAAGCCATAAACTTGTTTTTTCTAAACTCCTTGACAAATTTTCAAAATCAAATATACTAAAACGAAATTAATTTTCCTGAAGAAAACTCCGCCGAAAAAACCTCCGGGGCCTTGGCGGGGATTTTATCCATTACTTTGGCTCGCCTTGGAAAGGCCTTTGGCCGGATAATAAGTTTACCCTTTGGCCGCTTACGGCGCGAAAAAGCGCCAATGTCTTTGACCGGTTCCCTTTGCCGACTTTTCGGCGATTGACGCCGAAAAACGCGGCGCTGTTTTTAGCCCATAAAATAAGCGAACCTTATGTTTTTATCCAAAACGGATTCCCAATTATTTTTTAAAATCTGGCTAGACCTAGTCTATTACGTAAATTTTAGGCATAAAGTTGTCCCCGTAAACCCAAAACCCGGTTTTGAGGATGAAATACCCGTCGAACCCCAGGACTTGTTCAAAATTCGAAACGCCCTCTGGGAGCATCCCCAATGGATTGACTATTACCTACTCTCGGATGACAAACCCACGATGAGCCAAGAGGAGCATGAAATCCTGGCCGGCTGGCGGGCCCATTTTGTCAAGGGTGATTTTTTCCTGATCGCGGGGCTCAACAAATACGCCGCGGTGGTTTCGGACGAAAAACGGCCCCGCCTTTTTGGCGTCACGGGACTGACCGCCCCCTTGGTGAACGTGTATAAAAAACCCTTGCCCCTAAAGGCCAGGCTAGTCTTGCTGCCCTTCAAGGGCCAGATTATTTACGATAGCATTACCGAACTATACGAGACCTCCTTTGGTTTTTTTAAGCGTTTTTCGCTGTACAGAAAATACCTGCGATTAAGAAAAACCAGCGGCTTTATTGAGAAGCTCACCGGCCAATAACCGCGACCTGGGCCTGGGCCTGGGCCTCGGCCTAGGCCCCCAACGGTAACTTATTCTTGGCGATTTACGCGAGTAAATCATTGGTTATTTTCCCTTTTAACCTAAAAAACGGGTAACCATTATGTTTTTGTCCCAAGAAGATCGGACGATTTTTTTCCATATCTTCCATAACCTAATCTGGTGGGTAAACGAGCGGCATCGGGTTATCCAAAAAATTCCAAAACCCTTCATCGAGGCCGATTTGCCCGTTCCCTTGGAAGAATACGTAAAAATACGAAACGCCCTCTGGGACAATCCCCAATGGATTGACCAATACCTAAAGGCGGACGATAACTTTGTAAAAAACCAAGAAGAAAGGGCAACCCTCGAGTCTTGGCGCCATCATTTTATCGCGGACACGTTTTTCGTGGTCAAGCAGTTGGCCAAATACTCCGTCCTTATTTCGGGCCAGTCGCCGGCCCGGCTTTTTGGGGTGACCGGGCTTAGTTCCTCTTTGAAGGACCGGATTTTTACCCCGATTCCCTTCACGACCAAGATGGTTTTACTGCCTTTCAAAGACAAGATTATTTTCGATGGTTTTTTCGAAGCTTCCCCGATTCATTTTGGCCCGGGAATCCGTTCTTCGCTAAACCGACAATACAAAACCTTAAAGCAAACCACGGGCATCCTTGAAAGGCTATCAGATGGCCAATACGTAGCCAAGGCCCCAAAAAAGCCAACCAAAAAGAGCGCCCAAGCCCTGACAGGTTCGGCGCCCCTTTCCGCCCCAAAAAACCAGGCCGTTTTCGGCGACGAGAAGGTCCCGGCGCCCATGGTAGCCAGGTACAATGAAATCGCCCAAATCGTCGCGAAATTCGGCGGCGCTTACTTTAGCGAGGATTTAACGCTTCTTTGCGTCAAAGCCGCCGCCAAACTGGCCCGCAAACGGCCCTCACCCCTCCAATCCGGTTACTCGGACACCTGGGCGGCCGGCATTTGCCACGCCGTCGGTTCCATCAACTTCATTTTCGACCGCTCCAAACCGACCTACGTGCCGGTCGACTCCTTTGCCCGATTTTTTGGGCTGGCCAAAAGCACCATAACCGGCAAGTCCAGAGAAGTTAAAAAGTTACTGAACCTCTCCTACTTTACCCATGAGTTTACGATAGAAAACATTTTTGGGAGACTGGGCCATTTCTTCATCTTTTAAAACCCCGCCCCCAAACCGCACCATGGTTCGGGGGTAAGGCCCCGACCGCCTAACTCAAAAATTCAAAACCCCAGCCATCAAATCGGCCCCGGGCGGCCGAATTTGACTGGCGTCAGGCTTTGTCCGACCCCTTTCCCCCAGACCGAAAGATCCTCGGGTTTTTTCTCGGCCGCGTTGGGCCGGCCGTTTTTTTTCGTCCCCACTATTCCCTAACCCCCCATTTTTTCTCTCTATCTGTCATATCGTCTTGAGTTTGAATCGACTCCGGGGTAAACTAGTGAACTTAATGGGCCAAGGCTAAAGACCGGGTCAAGCCCTAGGCCAAAACGGTACCATGGTTTAACGATTCGGCATATTTTCGTCTTTGATTTTCACGCTTTAACCGCGCCAAAAGTTTTTTATCGGAGGGCTCAAATGAGTTTTGCCAAAGGCGGGGCCACCTTTACCCGCTACAGAATCACGGAAGAGCCCGTTGGGGGAATCACCGAGGATTTTATCGCCGAGCGCCTTACGGCCAACGCTTTCGTTGACATCGAGGAGACCAGCGAGGAATCAAGCGTCGGTTGGGTTCAGTTTTTTAACCACCTAAACTCCACCTTTCCCTTACAGGTTTGGAGTTTTAGCGAACTGGCCGTCTTTACCCTTAGATCCGACGAAAGAAAACTGCCCAATAAAATCCTAAACCGTTACCTGGCCATCGCCGTGGCCCGCTTTACCGAGGAAACCGGCCGGGCGCCCAACTCCGTCAAAAAAAAGGAACTCAAAGACGCCCTACGGCACGATCTTTTGAGGCGCTCCCTACTCGATACCAGCCTTTTGGAAGTCATATGGCTAACCAAGATTAACGAAATCTGGCTGGGGGCGGCCGGGGAAAAGAACCGGGCCCTCTTTGAGGAGGCCTGGCTACGCACCTTTGGCTTGGGCCTAAAAATCCTGGTCCCGATCACCATCGGCCTGGAAATCCTAAAAAAACCCCTTCAGGATCGCCTGATGGAACTTAGCGACACCACGATTTTTGGCCTCTCTGGGCATTAACCCCCAAAAAAATGTCCGGAGCCCCAGGGCCTGGGACCGTTTTGGGAGACTGGGCCCGTTTTGGGAGCCTGGGCCCGTTTTGGGAGACTCTTGGATTGGCTCCCCCCTCGCCAATGGCCCCTAGAACGCCCAAAAAGGGCCCTTAAAGCCCCGCGGCGCCTTGGATGGGGGTTTCGGTACCCCCTTTTCGCCAGCGGCCCTTAGAACGCGTTTTACGGGCTTTCGCGGGTGACGACCTTGGGCCGGATTGGCGGCCTAAAAAAAACTCGTTTTTTGAAAGCGGTGAACATCGATGGCCTTAGATAAATTCGTTGATTACGTCCAACTCTGGCAGGAAAAAATTTTTCTGGGCGAGGAATTTTTGACTTGGCTTTGGCTTTGCTCCGAAGTTGACAACAATTTCGTCACCCAAAAAGGCGACAACTACGAGGTTTGGTTTGAAAATTCCCTAAGGCTCGAAAGCGGCCAAGGCCCCACCAAAAGAAGCGTCACCTGCCAAAACTCAAACAAGGACGGGTCTTTTGAATGGGCCGAGGCCTTCACGGCCGTCAAGATGAACAAAAAAGTCATAAACGCCCGGCTACGCGTTCGCTTTGAGGAAAGGGAATGGTCCCTGACCCTACCGTCCGACACCCTTAGCCCCAAATCCATAAAGCTCCTGGCCGGGGTCGACTTTAAGGACGAAAACGACGCCATGGCCACCCAGGCCGGGACCTTAATCGATCGCGTCGTTTATTTCATGGAACTGACCCAAATAATCGAGACCTTGCTGGGCATGTTCCTTAAAATCAGGCTCTCCCCGGACTGGGCCAAAGAAGAACTCCCCAGGCTTAAGGGCTGGATTAGCCGCTGGACCGGAAACGAAGACTAACCCCCGCGGCCAGCCAAATAGGCCAGGGGCCAAGTTAGGCCGGTAGCTTGGGAACCAAGTTATCGGCCTAAATTCCCAAAAGTATTAACAAAAAAACCACCGCAGCCTCAAGGGGGCCAAACAAGGCGCCTTAAATAAAACCCTGGTTATGTTAAGATTTTTTTACGCCCTGTGGTATCTGACCATTTTTACCGTCCTAACCATCGTAAGCGGCCTGGTATGCTTGGTTGTCAGTCTCTTTTCCAAAAAAATCGCGAGATTCATTACCGGCCAAGTCTGGGCCTACATCGTGCTCTGGCCGGCTTTTATTAAGGTCGAACTCGTAAGCGGCCGGGAATATTTGCCCGATCCCAAAACCGGCGGTTTCATCGTTTTCGCCAATCATCGCTCCCTATTGGACATCCCCACCGTGGCCAAGGCCACCGGCCGGGATTTTTCCTGGGTGGCCAAGGCCGCCTTGGGTAAAATTCCCATTTTTGGTTGGGTGCTCAGGCGGACCCACATGCTAGTCGATCGGGGAGGAAGCGCCGACGCGGCCAAGCAGATGCTTCACGAGGCCAGCCTAAGGCTAGAAAACGGCGAGATCATGGCCATCTTTCCCGAGGGCACCCGCAACAAAACCGGCGAACCCATTTTGCCCTTTAAAAAAGGGGCCTTTATTTTAGCCAAGCATACCGGGGCCCCCCTCATCCCCCTGGCCATTTTAAACAGCGGCAATTTGTGGCCAAGCGGCGCCTACGTCCCCAAACCCGGCCTAATCCGCGTGGCCATCGGGGAGCCGCTAAAGGTCGAGGCCGGCACCAACCTGGTCGCCTTGGCCGCCAAGGCCCATGAAGCCATGAAAGATCTCTACCTAAAGTTGGAAAACTTACCCAACTAAAACCCCTACCTTGTGAATTTCCCGCGGCCGCCCTGGCTTTGGGGAGAAAAAAATTTTGGGTCTTCGCCAAAAATGGGCGAAGACCCAATTTTTTTTGTGGTGCCTGATTTTTTGGGGGCTTGGCTACGGGTTGGGGGGGTTTCGAAACCGTCGGCGGCGGCCGGGGCTTTTAGCTGCCGGCGGCGGCGGTTTTGGCCTTGTTTTTGGGCGGGATCCACTTGACCAGGGTTTGGAAAAGCTCGTTGACGTTTATGGGTTTGTTGACGTGATCGTTCATGCCGGCGTCTAAGCTTAGCTGGCGATCGTTACTCATGGCGTGGGCGGTCATGGCCACGATGGGCAGCTCTTTAAAGCCGTTTTCGCGTATGACCTTGGTGGCGGTCAGGCCATCCATGATGGGCATCTGGACGTCCATCAGGACCAGATCGTACTCGTTGGCCTTGACTTTTTCGACCGCCTCCTGGCCGTCCGAGGCGATGGTCACCTGGAAACCGGCGTTACCCAAAATCTTACTGGCCACGAGCTGGTTGACGTCGTTATCCTCGACCAAGAGGATCTTGGAGCCGGAGATTTCTTTGACCATGGCCTTTTCGAGATCGGCCGTGTTTTTGCGGCCCTTTTTACCGATGGGCCGGGACGGGGATTTAAACAGCCCCATCAAAACGTCGTGGAGATGGCTACTCGTGACCGGCTTAGTCAAGACCTGGACCACCCCAAGTTCCTTGGCCGAACCCAGGACCTCGTCTCGATCGTAGGCGGTGACCATGACAAAGACCACCGTGTCTTTCAAAGCCCCGCTATCTTTAATCCTTCGGATGGTCTCAAGGCCGTCCATGGAGGGCATCTTCCAATCGATTAGGCACAAATCGATGTCCTGGGGTTTGTCGTTTATATGGTCCAGGGCCTCTTGCCCGGAGGTAAAACCCCAAACCAGCATCCCTTCCCTTTCCAAGGCGGCCTTTATGATTTCCAAAGCCGTGGGGTTATCGTCAACGACCAAGGCCTTTAAGCCCTTTAAATTAAAGACCGACCTTTCCGTTTCTTCCTTGGGTTCGGTACCCAGTTCCAAAACGATGGTGAAACTAAAGGTACTGCCTTCCCCGGGCTGGCTTTCGCACCAAATGGTCCCGCCCATCATCTCGCTTAAACGCTTGGAGATGGTTAGCCCCAAACCCGTGCCGCCGTAACGCCGGGTAATGGAGGCGTCGGCTTGGGTGAAGGCCTTAAACAATTGGCCCCTTTGTTCGGCCGATAAACCGATGCCGCTGTCCTTTACCGAAAAAAGCAAAACCACCTGCCGACCCAGGGTTTCCTTTAACCCTACCGATAAACTAACCGAGCCTTTTTGGGTAAACTTGATGGCGTTACTTAGGAGGTTGTTTATGATTTGGCCAACCCTGATTTGATCGCCCACCAAATAGCCGGGGAGATCCTCGGGGAAATTTAGCGTAAGGCCGATGCCTTTGGCGTCGGCTTGGTTTTGGTGCAAGGCCATCGAGGATTGGACCAAGGTTTTTAGGCTGAAATTGGTCTTTTCGATCTCGAGTTTTCCGGCTTCGATCTTGGAAAAATCCAAGATGTCGTTAATAATCCGCAGCAAAGCCGAAGTGGCCGTGCTGATTCTTTGCAAATACTCAAACTGGATGTCGGTAAGATCGGTTTGCAAAACCAGGTGGGTTAGGCCCTGAATGGCGTTCATGGGGGTTCTGATTTCATGGCTCATGTTGGCCAAAAATTCGCTCTTGGAGCGGGCGCTTTCCTCGGCCAATTCCCGGGCCAGGTGGGCTTTCCTTTCCTGCTCGGCTATTTCAAAGAGCTCCTTTTCCATCCGCTTGCGGTTGGTAAAATCGAAGTTTCCGCCGATGACCCGAACGGCCCGGCCTTCCTCGTTTCTCTCCATGACCCGGCCAACGTCGTAAGTCCAGATATACGTCCCGTCTTTGCGCCTTAGCCTAACCTCGTAAGCCAAGGAATCGTTATTGGGTTTGCGGAGCCGGGCCGTGGAATTTTGGATCATCTCGCGATCGTCGGGGTGAACCAAGGACATCCAAGTTTCGAAGGTTTCGGCCAGATCGCCTTTTTCGTAACCCAGCATCTTTAGGAAAATGTCGTTATACTCGATTTTGTTGGCCAAAACGTCGTAGTCCCAGGCCCCGAAATCGGCCGCCTTAAAGAAAAGCTCCATTTGCTCTTTTCTGGTGGCCAGATCCTGCTCGATCTTCTTTTGCTCGGTGACGTTTAACATGACCCCCAAAAGGCGGATGGGCCGGCCATCGTGCTCCCATTCGGCCACCCGGCCCCGATCCAAAACCCAGACCGTGGAGCCGTCCTTATGGAGCATCCTGGTAACGGACTCAAAATAAGGGGTAAGCCCGGCGCAGTGATCCATGACCGCCTTGTAGGTTAGCCCTCGATCCGGCTCCAAGACCAAATTGTCCCGTTCGGTCAGGGTATGGCCCATCTCGGAAGGGTCCCGGCCCAGGATCTGGGCGCAGTTGGGGCTGTAATCGACCTCCATGCTAAGTAAATCCATGGAAAAAACGCCCACGTTCACGGCGTCCATGATGGCGGAAAGCCTTTTTTGCTCGCTCATTAAGGCGCGGCTGGCTTCTTCCTTGGCTTTTAGGGCGTCGGTTAGGGCGATGCGGGCCAAGCGGTTATTGTTAATGTCGATAACCAAACCCACCAGGCGCAGATCGAAGCCGTCGCCTTCCTCCACCCGGGCCCCGCTTAAATTGACGTATCGAAAATCCCCCCGGGAAAGACAGTTTAGCCTTAATTCCAGCTCCAAATAGTCGTCGCGGCCGCCCAATAATTCTTCCAGGCTGTTTAAGAGATTTTGGGAATCCTCGGGGTGGACGAAAAGCCCGAAAAACTCCCTTAAACTGATGGTCTGGCCGATGGTCCCGTCGCCAAAAATCGAAAGAAAACTGTCGTTAAGCGTCATTACGGCGTTGTCAACGTCATCGGTGGGCACGGCCAACTCCCAGACGCCTATTCCGCTTAAGAATAAGTTTTTCGCCAAGTTGTCCAGCGTTAATTTTGTCAGGTTATTTTTGTCTTGCCCGTCAAACATTTATTTTATCCTGGGGTGGTCGGTAACGAGATAAAAAATCCCCGGGAGGCTACGCCCCCCAAAAAGTCCCGCCCACCTGCGTAAAAAAAATTCTCCGTCCATCCGAAGACCGATTTTAAGCCAAAATCGACCCGGCCCCAAGCGCGGCCCAAGCGCGGCCCAGGCCGCGGACTGGGCCAAGTTCTTGGCCCCAAAAGCCCCCGTAACGAGCGCCGCTTAGCCTGGAATCAAAAAACACCAAAGCCGTTAAAGGGACGGCCGCGTGGCCCTAAAGCCAATGGGGCGAACGTTCCCAGTCTGGGTTGGTCATAAAAAACTAAGGCCGGTAAAGTAACGGGGCGTCAAGCCCCCGGGATAATAATTGAACCGTCTATATATTACCCGTATTAGGGGCAAAAGTCCAATCTCTAAATACCGCCCTCTAAATATGGGTATTTTTACGGTTAGATAAGAAACTAAATAATATTTAAGCCAAAATATTTTTTAATGACAGGATAAATACGCCAATAAAACTTACTTATTAGCTAGAAATCAAGTTATAAAGCTAAACTAAAAAAATTTTTTAGAAAATAACGATCTAAAATCACTAACGGGTAAAATTATCTCGATTAACGCCTGATAAATAAGCTTATTATCTAAATTAATTTAGATTGATGGAATTAAAGGTCACCCTACGAGGGAGTATATTTTTAAATAACATTTTATAACTTTATATATTTAAAAAAAATATACTTTTTGCTAATTATACGTCACCAGGGAGGAAATGTCAAATTTTCCAATGAGATTAAGCTCAATAAAAATCGCTTAACCCAAGGAAAGATATTTTGAATATTTATATAGTTATAACGGGCATTAAGGCAAAAGGGGAATTTGGG
>JAITLH010000090.1 GCA_031277995.1 Deltaproteobacteria bacterium | reverse complement strand
TTTTGGAACTTTTTGGGCGGGGGCTAAAACTTTTGGGCCGGGGGCTTTGGATGTCCAAAACCCCCGGCCCAATGGAGAGAGAATATTTTTTTCGGGAGATACTTTTTTTAAAACGGTGCCAAGGCGCGCCCTTAAGTAAGCCGGGCGAGGATGGGCCCGGGGCTAGTTATCCAAAAAGGGCTTAAGCTTACGGCTGCGGCTGGGATGGCGAAGTTTTTTTAGGGCCTTGGCCTCGATTTGGCGGATGCGCTCGCGGGTGACGTTAAATTCCTGCCCGACTTCCTCGAGGGTGTGGTCGGAATTTTCGCCAATGCCAAAACGCATCCGCACGACCTTCTCTTCGCGCTTGGACAAGGTGGAAAGGACCCGGCTGGCTTCCTCGATGAGGTTTCCGACGATGACCTTGTCGATGGTGCTTTGGCCGTTAACGTCCTCGATGAAATCGCCCAAAAAGCTATCGCCGTCCTCGCCAAAGGGAGTTTCCAAGCTTATGGGCTCTTTGGCGATTTTCAAGACCCTTCTGACCTTGTCGATGGGCAGATCCATCTTTTCGGCGATCTCCTCGGGCGTGGCCTCGCGGCCCAATTCCTGGATCAAATACCTGGACACCCTTATGAGCTTATTTATGGTCTCGATCATGTGGACCGGGATGCGGATGGTCCTGGCCTGGTCGGCGATGGCCCTGGTGATGGCTTGCCTAATCCACCACGTGGCGTAGGTGGAAAACTTGTAGCCGCGCCTATACTCGAACTTATCCACGGCCTTCATCAGGCCAATGTTTCCTTCCTGTATGAGATCCAAAAACTGCAGGCCCCGATTGGTGAATTTTTTGGCCAAGGAGACGACCAGCCTCAGGTTGGCTTCGACCAGATTGTTTTTCGACTCCGAGATCTGGTTTTCGGCCTTGACGATGTCGGCCAAATGGCGCTTTAACTCATCGGCGCTCATGTTGGTTTGTTTTTCCAAGCCCTCTCGTTCCCCAACCAAGGCGGCGATCTCAAGCCCGAGCTCGGTGACCTTTTCTAGGGGCATCTTTAAGTCCTTGGCCATTTTGACCGCCCACTTGGGGTTCTTTTTGACCTTTTGGCAAAATTTCCCCAATTCAGACGGGCTTTGGATGGCCAAGGTGGCGCTCCGGGAATTGATTTCCGCCTTGATTAGCTCGTGGCGATGATCCCATTCCTTTAGGCGATCGATCATGAGCTCAAATTGGCGTTTGTCCAGTTTCAGTTTTTTAAAAAGCTTTTCGATTTCGTCGGTATATTTCGAGTCGTGGATTTGGATTTTGGCCAGCCGATCGGCCGAGGCCCCGGATAACTCCGGCGAGGTTTTTTTGCCATAGCGCTTGCGCTTAAAGCTCAAGTTCGCGATGTCGTCAAGCTTTTCGACAAACTTACTTAAGAGCCTTTCCTCGGGCGTCTCGGAATTGTCGTCCCAATCGCTCACGACGTCCTTTAGGCGAAGCTCCCCGCTTAGAAGGTTAGCCTTGATGGCCATGGCCCAATCCACGCCCACCCCGGTCCGCACGATCGAGGCGATGACGGATTTTTCCCCGTCCTCGATCATTTTCGCGATCTCCACCTCGGCTTCCCGGCTCAACAGATGTACCCGGCCCATTTCCCGCAAATAGAGCTTAACGGGATCGGCGACCCGGGATCGATCTTCCTGGGTATCGACGATGGGCTCCGCCTCTTGGAAATCTATGGTCGAGTTTTCAAACTTGTCGTCTTGTTTTTCCAAATACAGATCGTCGGCAATGTTGTAACTCAAATCTTCAAATACCGATATGACCTCTTCCAGGTTTTCCACTTCAACCGGGTCGGAATCAATGGGTTCTACCAGTCTGGGGAAATCAAGGTCCCGTAAGGGCCTCGCTACGGTTTTTTTGCCTTTCGAATGGCGATCCCTTGCCACCTTTGCCTCCTCGGGCCGCGGGCGCTATTGGACAAAACCCTACCAAACCAAGCCCAAAGCCCAGTCCCTAGGGGCTCCTTCCCGCCCGTCTTTGAATTAGGCCGCTTCTTTCGCGGCCATCGCCAACCAATGGAGAAAATCAAGGTAAGAAAAAAAGTCGAAAAGAAACGGGCGGGGCGTTTTTTGGCTAGGCTAAAAACCTCATCGAATCACAAAAACCATCCCAAATAACCATCGCCTAAAAAAAATCTTCGCTTTTTACTTAATTAATCTTTAAATCATCGCCGGCCCACCAAGCCCCGGCCAGCCCCAAAGGCGATCGCCTTTGGCCCATCGCCCCTAGATTAAATCCGCTTTGCCGCCAAGGCCAGCCCAAAGCCCGGTATATTTTAGCACAAATCGCCCGCCAAAACTCCCAACCCATCATCTTACGCCTAGCTCTCCTGCCCCTAGCCTCACGCCAAACGCCCCCAACGGGGTTTGGCCCTAAAAAGCGCTTATCCTTGGACAAAAACCAAGTTTTTTTCCAAGGTTTCTTTCCGAAGGTTGCCTTTCCGAAGGGTTTTCGGCCTCGGTTCCCATTTGGCCCCAAATTCTGGGCGCAATTAGACACCTCAACCCTTTTGGCCCCAACAAAAAAGTCTCGACTTGGCCTTTTCGGCGCTTTGTTTGGTTAAAACTTACTTTTCGGCCAATAATTTATTGACCGTTTCGTAATCTCCCATGGCTTCGGCCCTTTTTATGGCCGAGGTAAAATCTTGGCTCCGCTTTTTGTTGAATTGGGCGTTAAGTTTGCCGACAAGCGTCTTGGCCACCTCCAGCCTGACGGACTGATTGAACTTTTTGGGGGTCACCAAGGATTTGGCGATCAAGGATTCCATCAAGGAATCGCCCATGTGGAGAAGGCTTTCCGGCCTGATTTTGGGCCTTTGGCGATCTTCGTTGACCTGGTTTAAAAACTCAACGATGACGGGTTTGGTCCTATCATTGGGCCAAATGTCCACCAAGGCTTCGTTAACCATCTTTAGGCATTCCGGATAGACGATAAGGTGTTCCAACAATTGCCCGGCCAAGGGGCTATAGTCAACCTTAGGCAGCGCGGGCACGGCCACTTTGGTTTGCTTAAAATCCTCGACTTTCTTTAAGGACAAAAGTTCCGGCGACAAACCCAAGCGTTCGGCCAATCGGTTTCTCAAAAATTGGCCTTTGACCGCGTCCGGGACCTGGGACAAAATGCCGGTTATCTCGGAAATGATCTTGCCCTGGCCGGTCATGGTTTTGGAGTGGGCGGCCACGAGGTGATCCATCAAAAAATCGCAAAGATCCTGGGCCCCGTTGGCCAGATCGAAAAAAGCCCCGCTACCGTGCGCCCTAATGAAGGTGTCGGGATCGTGGCCATCGGGCAAACGAATGACCCGGCCGTCGAGATCGGCGTTATACAAAAGGGGCAAGGCCCGTTTGGCCGCCTCAAGGCCGGCCGCGTCGGAATCGAAAACCAGCTGAATCTCCTTGGCCGTGCCTTTCAAGGAATCTACCTGGTACTGAGTCAAGGCCGTGCCCATGGCGGCCACGGTGGATTTGACCCCGGCCGCGAACATGGAGATGACGTCCAAATAACCCTCGACGATAAAGGCCACCTTGCCGGTTCTGATAAAAGGCCGGGCCAAGTCAAGGCCGTAAAGAACCCGGGATTTTTCGAAAATGGGCGTGGTCGAGGAATTGACGTACTTGGCGCTCTCGTCCCCTTTTTTATAGGTCCGCCCGGCAAAGGCCACGACCCTGGGGAAATCGTCCTGGACCGGAAACATAATCCGGCTTCTAAAGACGTCAAAGAATTTTCCGGACTTCTCGCTTTTCTTAATCAAGCCCGCTTGCCCCGTTAGGGCCGCGGAAAAGCGCTTGGCGTTAAGATGCCTTCCCAGCCTATCCCAATCGCTTGGGGCCAGGCCAATGCCGAAGGCCTTTATGGACTCGTCGGTAATGCCCCTTCCTCTCAAATAGTCGTAGGCCTCGTCGCCTTCCCTACTATTTAAAACGGAAACGTAAAAGTCCCTGGCCTCTTTCATGACCTCAAAAAGGCCGGCCCGGTTGACCTTGGGTTCGCGATCCCCCCCCGACGTTAAAACGGGCAGGGTGTAATTGGCCCTTTCGGCCAAATCCTTCAGGCAATCCCCAAAGGATCGCCCGGTTATGGCGATGGCGAAACTAAGCGGCCCGCCCCCTTGCTGGCAACCGAAGCAAAAATAGCTATTTTTGCCGGGGGTCACAAAAAAAGAGGGCGTTTTTTCGGCGTGAAACGGACACAGGCCCACCCAACTTTTGCCCGAGGGCTTCAAATCGACAAAATTTTGAACGTAGGCCACGAAATCAAGTTGGTGGCATACCTCGTCTATCACTTTTTGTGGGTATCTCAACGACTCACCTTTTCCATGCGCGTTTAAGTGGGCCCCCCAATTTTTTGGCGGCGCCCAACCCGATTATACGTCTAGTTACCCAGGTTAAAAAAATTATCCAAAAACCCGCCCCAGTCCGAAGCCAAGCCCAATCTTGACCCGGCCCGAAAGTTAAACCCCCAGGCCAAAACCCAGACCCAGACCCAGACCCAGGCCCAGGCCCAGGCCCAAATCGAGATCGAGATCCGGGCCCAAGCCCAGGCCATCAACCGGCCCCGGGCCTCAAAAACCCAGCCGATGGCCGTCCACGCCCATCGGCCGGGGAAAAAAACCCGCCGTACCAAACCTAAGCCATTTTCCCAAAAAATGGCCAAGCCGCTTCAATAATCGCCCCCGGAGGCTAAACCCAATGGGTATTCGTTTTCCCCGACTTTATAGACGGGCAGGGCGTAATTGGCCCTATGGGCCAAATCTTTTAAGCAATCCCAAAAGGATCGCCCGGTAACCTTAATCGAAAAGCTAAGCGGCCCGCCCCCCTCCTCGCAACCTTTGCAAAAATAGATATTTTTTTCTGGGTTGACAAAAAAAGAAGACCTCTCATCGGCGTGAAACGGACACGTGCCCGACCAATTCATCCCGGTGGGCTTAAGTTCCACAAACTCCATGACGTAGGCCATGAAGTCAACTTGGCGGCATACGTCGTCTATCACTTTTTGGGGGTATTTCAACGATTCACCTTTTCCGTTAGCGTTTAAGCGGGCCGCCCAATTCCTTGGGAAAACGCCCGCGTCGATTTTTCGCCAAATTACCCAGGTTAAAAAAAGTTTCCAGAAAGCCGCGTCCCGGCCAAGCGATCCAAGGGCCAAACCCCGACCGACCGCCAAAACTTAAACCCCTAGCCCAGCCATTGTCCAAATGCGGCCAAGCCGGCTTCCCAAATCAGCCCACGCCCTTAAACCCCCGCCGCCGGCCGTCCTTGCCGCCGCCAAAAGAAAAAAAACGCGAAAGCCCAGCCAAACCAAACGGGCTAAGTTATTTTCATCTTAAAGGCCGTGAGACCCTCGCGCGGGCGGAACCCAATACCGCCAACGTAAGGCCAATGGCCAAGGCCAAGGCCAAGAAACCTTCGCGTAGACGGAACCCAATACCGCCAACGAGAGGCCGATGGCCAAGTCACTTCCGATTACCAGCTCCCGACGTTAGATCCAAAACGATGGCCTTCCAAACCAACGCCAAAGGAAAAAACGCGAAAGCCTAGCCAACCAAACAGGCTAAGACATTTTCAACTTAGAGGCCGTAAGACCAAGCGCAGGCGGTTCCCAATACCGCCAACGAAAGGCCGATGGCCAAGTCACTTTTGATACTCGGCTCCCGACGTTAGATCCGAAGCGATGGCCTTCCAAACCAACGCCAAAAGAAAAACGCGAAAGCCTAGCCAACCAAACAGGCTAAGACATTTTCAACTTAAAGGCCGTGAAACCAAGCG
>JAITLH010000051.1 GCA_031277995.1 Deltaproteobacteria bacterium | reverse complement strand
TGCGCTCGGCCATCTGCGCCGAGGAAAAAATCGACCGCCAACTTGAGCTTTTGACCCAGGCCGTCCAACGGGCCATAACGGCCCAAGATTCCGAGGCTTTTTTAGTCGGAGCCGACCCTGGGCCCGAAGAAATCAATAAAGATCCAGAGGAAAGCCCCCTCGAAAGCCAAGATTTCTAAACCCCAAGGCCCCCCGGAACGTTTTTTCCTTAGTAATTACCGAGATATTGGCCAATGACGTTGACTAGTTAAGGCGAGTGGGGTATTATTTTAATATACATTTTCGATCTCATGCGGGGCCAAGGGAGTATCTTTCCGGCCAAGTTTTGGGACTTTCCGGTTAGGGAATAAGTTTTTTCTAGCCATTTAACCATGTTCGGGAGTTTAAAACATGACTAAGATCTTGGTCGTCGATGACGAAGCCCACATCAGGTTACTTTATTCTGAGGAATTGACCGAGGATGGTTACGACGTCATAACCGCCGAAAACGGGGACGGACTTTTGGAACTCATCGACAAGGAAAAACCGGACGTGGTCACCTTGGACATCAAAATGGTCGATTACAACGGGCTGGACCTATTGCAAGACATCAGAAACAAATTCTACGATCTTCCGGTCATTTTGTGCTCGGCCTATGACACCTTCAAAGACGACATGAAATCCATCGCCGCCGACCATTACGTGGTCAAGAGTTTCGATCTCTCGGAACTCAAAGAGAAGATCAAGGAAGTCCTCGGCTAATCCATGCCCAGTTCCCATCCGACCGCTATTACCGCCGGCCAACCCAGCCCCAACGACGGGGCTGATTCCAAAGAAGCGGGGTCCCAAAACCCAGGGCCCATAGCCCCGGGGCCCCAAAACCCGGGTTCCCAAAACCCGGGTCCATTGGCCCCAGGGCCCCTAACCCCGGGCCCAATAGAATCGCCTTCCGGCCGAACCCCTTACCAGCTGGACCGGGACCGGATCATCCATTGCAAAGCCTTTCGACGTTTGGCCCACAAAACCCAGGTTTTCGTGGCCACCTCCTCGGATCACTTTCGTAGCCGCCTTACCCACACCCTGGAAGTTAGCCAAGTGGCCAGAACCCTGGCCCGAGGTTTTTCGCTTAACGAGGATTTGGCCGAAGCCATCTCCCTAGGCCATGATCTGGGCCATACCCCCTTTGGCCACACCGGGGAAAAGGTCTTAAACCGCCTGATTCCCGGAGGCTTTAACCACCAAGACCAAAGCGTCAGGGTGGTAACGAAACTGGCCAATAACGGCTCGGGCCTAAACCTTTCCACGGAAGTGATTGACGGCATCGGCAAACACTCCAAGGGCGGCGGCCCGGTCTTCATTAAGGGCCCAAAATGCCCCCTCACCCCGGAAGGGGAATTGGTCAGGGCCTCGGATCTAATCGCTTACCTGGCCCACGATCTTGAGGACGCCCTGGAATCCAATCTACTGACCGTAAGCGACATCCCCTTGAAAATCAGATCCATATTTGGGCCCAGCGCCTTTGACCGCGTCAAAGTCATGGTCCAGGACCTCATCGCCAATTCCCAGCTCACCCAAAACGGTTACGAGTTTTCCTTTTCCCCGGCCATGCACGAGGCCATGACCTTACTGCGGGTATTTTTAAGCCAGGAAGTCTACCGCAATCCCAACCTGGTTAACCAACTCCAGTTTTGCGTGGAATGCCTCAAATACATCTTCAAATCCCTCACCCATAACCAAAAACTCTTCGACGGCTTACCCAACCGCCACCTGGCCGACGACCCCTTCCAGGCCATCCGCGATTTCATCGCCGGCATGACCGATCGCTACGCCATCTCCTACGCCCAAAGCATCTCCAAAAGCTCCCCCTTCGCCAGGCCCAAGGACCTTGAGTTTGACGATTACCCCTCGGTCTTTGATTATTGATTCCCGTCCCAGGGCCGGCCCCCGCCCCGGCCTGTTCCCCGCTCCCCATAACCCCGTCACCCCCTAGCCCCGTTACCTCGTAGTCCCGTCACCCCCAAGTTCCCTATCTCCAACCCCAACCGCGCCCTATCTCCTTTTCGGCCTATTTTCCATGGCCCGGTTTTCCCGCTCGATTGTCTCGAAATGGCCGGCAAAACACCCAATGACGGTTTTTTCTTCTTTCTCGGCCCAGCTTAAAGGGGCTTTGACTTTTTTAGCCATGACAAAAGGCCAAAATATTGACACATTAAACCCATGTTAAATGAGTAAAAATTCCCTTAATTATTTCTTTCCAATAACGGTTTTTTAAAAAGACCACCGCGAGTTCACGATCGGCTCGTAAACGGTTCGTAAACGGCGAGACGAAAAACTAGCCCTGAGTTTGCGGGCCAATCGATTAGCTAATTCAAAAATTCAAAACCTCATAAACTTACCAAACGGCCCAGAAAATTCCAAAATTAAGCCACGCGGGCCTTCGGTAGTGGGGGTGGGCAGGTAGGAGTAGGTGGAGAGGTAGGAAGAAGAGTGGCGGCCAGGGGCTAGACGCGCGCCTAGAGGCCTTTACGGCCGTTTTTCTCAGGCGTTTTCATCATGGGGCTTATGACTTTCAAATTTTAGTTTGCCCACCGACGGATTGGAATTTCAATAATGACCCTAAAAGAAATTTCATATGGAAATTTGACTTTTACCAAAATAATCGACCAAAATTTGTTTTACGTTGATAAAACTAAGTATGATTATGAACTCGTAAAGTCAAAAAATTACCAAATCTTTTCATTAAAGAGTTAATGACATTACAATAAGATAAAACAGCTAATAAAATACAATATCATTTTCTTTCATATATCATAACCCTTTCAGTAGTTATAACATTTACTAATGTTGGAAAAAATATTACATATGTAGGACTATATAAATTATATACTGATACCATATCTATCTTTTTACAAATTTTTTTCTCAATTTCCTCTGCTAAGCCAATATATCCACGTAAATTTAAGGCCTTTGAGCCTTTAAAATCAATTAAAAAATCAACATCGCTTTCTTCTGTAGCTTCACCACGAGCATACGAACCAAAAACCCATAACGTTTTCAAGTTATACTT
>JAITLH010000366.1 GCA_031277995.1 Deltaproteobacteria bacterium | reverse complement strand
GAGTAAAAATTTAAAACTATTTTTCATTTTTTCTCCAAAATTAAGATTGAAATCTGGGCTTTCCAAATAAAATCCCCTAACCAAGGGGTTTTTAAAAGCTCCCAATGGCCCTTTAACGGTTTCCAGCGGCGCCATGGACGCGGCCAGGCGTCAAATAAGTAAACAATCGCCACGATCGCTTAGAAACCGCGTCCCCTTTGGGCTTAAGCCGCCCCTTGGTCCTTAAACCCTCTCCCGGCTTTGAGGAGAGCTTTTTTGGAAAAAGCGAAAAGGTGATAAATATTTTAAAAATTCGTAATTTTAATAATCTTTGGGTAGTATTTTAGTGATTTATATGATTATTTGTTTATTGGTTTGGTAAATATATATTATCGTATACCGGTATTATGACCCAATTGCCTTTCTTGTCTATGATTCCATATTTCCCATTTAAGGCGGCCGGCGCGAATTCGCCCGAAAAATCCTCGATCGTATCAAACTCTGGGGGAATTACCCAGGCGCCGTTTTTGTCGATGAAACCAAACATGTCATCCAATTTCACCATGGCCATGCCGCCTGAAAAATCCGCGACTTCGTCAAAGCTCGGGGGAATGGCCCAGGCGCCTTTTTGGTCGATATATCCATATTTATCGTCTTTTGCCGCCACGGCCAGGCCCTCCGAAAAACCAAAGACTTCCTCAAAGCTCGGGGGAATGGCCCAGGCGCCGTTTTTATCGATAAATCCCCATAGGCCATCTATATTGGCCGCGGCCAGCCCCTCTGAAAAAATCCCGATGTCCTCAAATTCAGGGGAAATGGCCCAGGCGGCATTTTTGTCGATAAATCCATATTTATCGTCTTTTGCCGCCGCGGCCAGGCCCTCCGAAAAACCATAGGCGTCGTCAAAGAGCGGCTCGATGGCCCAGGCGCCTTTTTTGTCGATAAATCCATATTTGCCGCCTTTTTCCGCCGCGGCCAAACCCTCTGAAAAAAGGTCAAGGTTATCGAAATCATTGGGAACCGCCCAGGCCCCGTTTTTATCGATAAATCCAATTTTTCCATTTTGGATCGCCAAGGCCAAACCCTCCGCGAAATAGCCGCAAGTATCGAACTGTGGGGATATCGCCCAGGACCCATTTATGTTTATGAATCCGCATTTATGGTCTTTTTCGGCCCTGATCAGTTTATCGAAATAGTTACCAATTTCTTTGAACTGAGGAGGCGCCACCCATAACCCGTCAAGGTCGTGGAGATCCTCTAAACTGGCGGGCCAAACGACCTTCGAAAGCGTTGAAACGAAATCATTTTTGGTATCGATAATACCCCAATCGTAACCAACCTCGGCCATTATGGAAAAAACGTCATCCGATTTTATTAGGCGTAATCCCTTGAACATGGGAGCGATGACCCACTCGCGTTTGTCATTGATTATCCCGTAATTGGCACGGCCAACGCTGGCGGCGGCGAAAAAATTCGAGGGATCGTTTCCCGTTTGGGCTTTTACCGGCTCGCTAAAGCCAATAAAAATAACGCTTAAAGCGCAAACGAGTAAAATTTTAAAACTTTTTATCATTTTTTTTCTCCAGAGCTGGAATTAAAATTAGAGTTTTACAATTAAATTACTTGACTAAGGGTATTTAAAAGCTCCTAATAACCCTTGAAAAGTTTTCCGTCGATGATTAAAAATCAACTAAAGTTAACGTAAATCTTTAAAAATTTAATGATAAAGGTAATTATATGGTTAAAACTAGATATTTTTAAAAACTAACTTGACGCGGTCACTTTAGTTTTTCTATCAAAGCCAAATCCAATTCCGAGTATACCGGTTTTATAACCATGTTACCTTTTTTGTCTATAAGCCCTAATTTGTCGTCATACCCCGCGACCGCCAACCCCTCCGAAAAAGCCAAGATGGCATCAAACTCCGGTTCAATCACCCAGGCCCCGTTTTTATCGATAAATCCAGCTTTTTCGTCTTTTTCCGCGATGGCCAGGCCCTCGATAAAGGCCTCGACATAATCAAACTCAGGGGGAATGGCCCAGGCGCCTTTCTTATCGATAAACCCATATTTTTCTTCTAGGCTCGCGCTCGCCAGATCCCCTGAAAAAGACCCCAGGCCCTCAAAGGTCGGGAAAATGGCCCAGGCCCCGTTTTTATCGATAAATCCCCACTTGTCATCTTTTGTCGCCGCGGCCAAACCCTCCGAAAAAGGCTTGGCGTTATCGAATTCTGGGAAAATGGCCCAGGCCCCGTTTTTATCGATAAATCCCCACTTGTCATCTTTTGTCGCCCCGGCCAAACCCTCAGAAAAAATGGAGCAATAAACGAACTCGGGGGGTAACACCCAAAACCCATTAATGTTTATGTATCCGCACGCGCCCCCTTTTTCGGCCACTACCAGTTTCACCGAAGACCCAAAAACTCTGTCAAACTGAGGGGGCGTCGACCATAACCCGTCAATGTCGTGGAGTTCCCCTGGTTTAGTTGGCCAGATGACCTTCGAAAGCATTGAAACGAAATCATTTTTGGTATCGATAAATCCCCAAACGTTATCAATCTTTGCTATTATGGAATAATGATTATCAGATTTTATTAAAAGTAATCCCTCAAACATAGGTTTAATAACCCATTCGCGTTTTTCATTGATTATCCCGTAATTGAACGCGCCTATACTGGCGACGGCAAAAAAATCCGAGGAATCGTTTTCCGTTTGGGCTTTTACCGGCTCGCTAAAGCCAATAAAAATAACGCTTAACGTGAAAAAAAGTAAAATTTTAAAACTATTTTTCATTTTTTTTCTCCAAAGTTGGAATTAAAATCAGAGTTTTATAAATAAAATAACTTGGCCAAAAGGCTTTTTAAAAAGCTCCCAAGGGCGTTTTAATGGTTTTTTCCGCGGCGCCGCGAGTTAAAAGTTAGCCTAAAGTTATTATACTATAGGAAAATTTTGCTTATAAAGTTAGTTATATTGATAAAAATAATTTTTTTTAATTTTTTAAAATTTTTAAGGCGATTATTTTGGTATTTCTAAGGTGTCTAAGTCTAAATGCTTATAGCGCGGTTTTATAACCCAGTTGCCTTTATTGTCGATAAATCCATCTTTTTCGTCTTTTGTCACTAAGGCCAGGCCCTTGGAAAAGCCATGGGCCCAATCGAAATCCGCCGGGATGGCCCAGGCGCCTTTTTTATCGATAAATCCCCATTGGCCGTCTTTTTGGGCGGCGGCCAGGCCCTCGGAAAAGCCGTCGGCGTAGTCAAACCGAGGGGGGATGGCCCAGGCGCCGTCAGGGTCGATGAAACCCCGTTTGTCGCCCTTTTTCGCTACCGTTAGGCCCTCGGAAAAAGCCCCGACGCGGATAAACCCCGGGGCTATGGCCCAGGCGCCGTCACGGTCGATAAAACCTTCCTGGCGGTCTTTGGTCGCGCTCGCCAGGCCCTCGGAAAAGCCGTCGGCATAGTCAAACTGAGGGGGGATGGCCCAGGCCCCGTTTTTATCGATAAACCCATAGTCGTAATCGTTTCTCGCGACCGCCAGGCCCTCGGAAAAAGTCCCGACGTAATCGAAGGTTGGGGGAATGGCCCAGGCCCCGTTATGGTCGATAAAACCAAACCGGCCATTTTTGGTCGCGGCGGCCAGGCCCTCGGAAAAAGGCCCAACCTTACCGAACCCGGGCGGTATCGCCCACGACCCATGGGCGTCAATGAAGCCCTGCCGGTTATCCGTTTCGGCCGCGATTAGGCCTTCCGCGTAATCCCCGACTTTGTCGAATTGGGGGGGAATGGCCCATAAGCCTTTAGGGCCAAGGGGCTCGGATAAATCGGCGGGCGGCCCCAGCTTCGAAATTATCGAAACGAAATCATTTTTGGTATCTATCACTCCCCATTTATCGCCAAAATGGGCAATTATTGAAAAAAGGTTATTCGATCGTATGATTTTTAAGCCTTTAAAGATAGGTTTAATGACCCATTCTTCTTTATCGTTTATAACGCCGAGATATTGTCCATCGATAGTGGCGACGGCGAAAAAATCCGCGGGATCGTATCCCTCTTGGGCGTTTCCCGGCTGGCTAAGGCAAGACAAAAAGATACTTAAGGCGTAAGCGAAGAAAAATTTAAAACCGATTTTCATTTTTTTTCTCAAAAATAATGATTGAAACCAAAGTCGCCTAAAATATGAGTCCCTTGGTTTTTGGGCGCTCGCGGCCAAAAAACCAAGTGGGTTGGCTTAATTCATCTGGGCCGAAAACCAAAAACGCCAAACCTCACCCCCCGGTCAAATCCCCCCGTAAACGGCCAAAATAGGCCCGCGGAGGCGTTTGGTGGCGGCGGCAGGTAGGGAGGTAGCGGCTAAGGGCCGGAAGCGCTCCCAGGCCCCTTTACGGCCGTTTTCAAAAACCCGGTTCTTTTGGCCGGCCCATGGGCCGGGCTTGGCTCTTAGGCGTGGACCCAGGCGCGGCCGTGGGCCACGTCGACTTTGAGGTTGACGTCTAAGGGGCGGGCGCTGTCCAGGAGGGGGTTTTGGCCAACGGCGTTCATTTCGCGGGCGACCAGTCGGCTGACGGTTTCCAGTTCGTCTTGGGGAACTTCCAAGACCAGTTCGTCGTGTACTTGGATGATTACGCGGGCTTTGAGTTTTTGGTCGGCCAAGGCCCGATCCACTTGAATCATGGCCATTTTGATGACGTCGGCCGCGGTGCCCTGGATGGGGGTATTGATGGCCATGCGTTCGGACTCGCGCTTGGTTGGGCCGTGGCTACTTTTAAGGCCGGGCAGGTAACGTTTTCGGCCATACCAAGTGGTGACGAAACCGTTTTTCTTGGCGTCCCACCGGGTGGTGTCCATATATTTGCGGACGCCGGGAAAGCGCTCAAAATAACGGTTGATGAAGTTATTGGCCTCTTGAAAGGTAATGTTTAGGGCCCTGGAAAGGCCGAAGGCGCCCTGGCCGTAGATCACGCCAAAATTTATGGTCTTGGCTTGGCGGCGGGCGTCCTGGGTTACGGCGCCGTGCCTTAGGCCAAAGATCTGGGCCGCGGTTTGGGCGTGGATGTCCTCGTCGTTTAAAAAGGCGTCCAGGAGCGTCCGGTCATGGGAAAAGTGGGCCATGATTCGAAGCTCGATCTGGGAATAGTCGGCCGAGACGAGGTAATGGCCGGGGGCGGCCATGAAGGCGGCCCTGATGCGCCGCCCTTCCTCGGACTTGGTGGGTATGTTTTGCAAATTGGGTTCCGAGGAAGAAAGCCTCCCCGTGACGGCCAGGGCTTGGTTATAGGTCGTGTGGACCCGTTTGGTTATGGGACTTATGGATAGGGGCAGTTTGTCGGCATAGGTGTTTTTGAGTTTCGAGAGCTCCCTATGGATTAAGATGTCCCGGGCGATGGGGTAAATCAAGGCCAGTTCCGTCAAAACCTCGTTGTCGGTGGAATAGAAGGTTTTTTTGGCCGTCTTTTTTATGGTCGGGATTTTTAGGTCTTCGAAGAGAACGTCGGCGGTTTGCTTAGGCGAGCCCAGGTTAAACTCGCGCCCGGCTTGGCGGTAAATTATTTGGGCGCGTTCGGCCAGGCTCTTGGCAAAACCATCGGAGACCTCGCGCAAAACCTTTGGGTCAAGCAAAACCCCGGCTTCTTCCACCCTCCTTAGGACCTCGGACAGGGGCAGCTCGACTAGGTAAAAAAGTTCTTCCAGGGCCGGATCTTTTTTTAGCTCCCCTTCCAACTTCCTTTGGAGTTCCAAGGTGGCCGCGGCGTTTTTGACCGAATGCTTTAGGAGGTCCGTTGGGGCCATTAAGGCCGGGTCGGGTTTTTTGGTAACCCCAGTCGCCTCGGCCAAAGTCTTAAGGCCCCGGTCCAGGTATTTGGAACTAAGCGCAGGCAAATCGTTTTTGTCGTCGGGGTTAATCAGATAGGAGGCCAGCATGGGATCCTCGACGGGGCAGTCGAAGATTTGGGCCCCCTCGGGCCCGGCGGCCCCGCCCAGGGCGGCCAGGGCGTGGCCTAGGGCCTTGGAGCCATGGGCGAATTTTAGGGGCTTATTCGAGGAGAAAAAAGGGCTTAGTTTTTCCAAGACCAATCGCTGGGGTTGGTTTTTATGGTTTTTGTGGTTTATGGGAACGTAAAATCCCAAATCCTCGGTCGCGGCCAAAGACAGGCCCACCAGGGCCCCGGAGTCTCGCCCGGAGGCCAAAAAAACGGCCTTGTCCTTAAGCTCATAGGCCAGGCCCACGGCGCCCTTATCTTGTTGGGCCTGGGTCAAGGCCTCTTCTAACTTGGCCCAGGCCTCGGGCGAGTCAACCAAGACGGCCTTAATCTTGTCGTCTGGGGCCTCGTAACCAAGCGAGCCGGGCCCAAAAAGTCGGTTGACCGCGGGTTTTGAGGGCGTTAGAAGCTTGACTCGATCTTGATTGAGCCAAACGGGGCCCGAGGCCTCAAGTTCCCTGGCAAAGCGGTTAAACTCCAGGAACGAAAAAACCGAAAACAAGGTTTTGGCGTTCCAGTTCCGGGGCTTTAAGTCTTCGATGGGGACGATGGGCTCCAAGCCCTCGCCAAGCTTGGCCAGGGTTTTGGAGAGCCGGGCCGAGGCTTCGTTTTCGGTCAGGGTCAGGCGAACGGCGTTTTTGGTGATCCTTGGGAGATTTTGATAGAGGTTATCCAGACTCCCCCATTCGGAGATTAGTTTCAAGGCCGTGACTTCGCCAACTTTGGGGACCCCGGGGATATTGTCGCTGGAATCGCCCATCAAGGCCTGGACGTCCAAAAAGGCCGCCGGCTCGATCCCGAAGCGCTCCTTAAAGCTCTCCAGGGTCATGGCCGAGTTTTTGTTCGGGGAGGGGTCGTACATGGAAACGGTCGGGGAGAGGAGCTGGTAAAAATCTTTGTCCCCGGAAACGATGACGACCGGCCGGTTTTCGGAAACGGCCAAGCCGCAAAGGGAAGCGATGATGTCGTCGGCTTCGAAACCGGGTTTTTCGAGGGTTGTTAAACCCAGCGATTCCACGATTTTCTTGATGGGTTCGAGCTGGTTGGCCAGGTTCGGGTCCATGGGCGGGCGGTTGGCCTTATATTCCCCATAAATTTCGTGGCGTCTGGTTTTGCCGCGGCTGTCAAAAACCACGCCCAAATAATTGGGCTTGGTTTCCCTAAGCAGTTTTAAAAGGGTGCCGGTAAAACCAAAGGCCGCCCCGGTGGGCACCCCGGCCATGGTGGCCATTTCCCGCACGGCGTGGAAGGCGCGGTGAATGAAGGCGCTGGCGTCCATTAAATAAACCGTTTCCGGACCGGCGTTAAGGGGCAAATGAACCGTTTCAGGGCTACTGGACACTCAAATCTCCTAAAAAAAGTGTATTTAAGTAATTAAGCATAAGGGTGGCTAGCGACAAAACGCCTAAAGGCCATTTTTTAAAAGAATGGCCTTTAGGGTATCAAAACCCAATAGATTTTTCCAGCCTGGGGATTTGACCGTGATTTACCGGGGTTGGGGCGTGGGGGGATTGGCCCGGGGGGTTATTGGCCTAGGTTCGATTGGGCTTGGCGCGGCCGGCCCGGGGCCGATTGGGCTAAGGCCGATTGGCCTAGGGGCGATTGGCCTGGGCGGCGGCCAAAGACGGGGCCGTCAAGAAATCCACGGGATTTCGCTCAAAATCCCAATACCAGCCGTCCCAGTTGGGATCGAGCTCCCAGACGCGATCTTCAATGGGCGGATGGGTGCTCAAAAGCGACAGGATGGCTTTGGGCAACTTGAATTTGTTCAAAAGCGAGGGGATTTCGGTCGCGTAAAGGTGCCTAAAATCCGGATGCCTTAATAGGGAACCGCGTTTGGGGTCGCTCTGGCCGCCGATTTTTTTTAAGACCGAGGCCAGGGCCAGGGGGTCCCTGGTGAACTGGGCCGCCGAGCTATCGGCCAAACGCTCCCGGCTTCGGGAAAAGGCCGCTTGGATAACCTTGCCCAGGCAGTTGGCCAGAAAGCTTACCAGCATGATCGAGGCGGATAGGAAGATCAGTACGACATTGGGGCGCGTGGTAAGCAAACGAAAAGAGAGGGTATTTAAGACCAGTAAACCATGGAGCCAGCCGGCCATGAGGGTAAAGTGCCGGGTGTCGGAATTG
This sequence comes from Deltaproteobacteria bacterium, assembly GCA_031277995.1. GTDB lineage: Bacteria > Desulfobacterota > Desulfarculia > Adiutricales > Adiutricaceae > JAIRNQ01. The sequence goes on along the minus strand of JAITLH010000366.1, from coordinate 1,138 downwards.
GCCAAATGGCTAAACTCATGGGCCAGTAAGGCCCTTAGCTCATCGCGGTCCAAATACTTTAAGCAGCCCTTGGTAATGACTATGGAAGAATCGTCCTCTTCCAGCCCGCAAGCCATGGCGTTTATATAGTCTTCGTTTAATAACACGTAGACGTCCGGTTCCTGGAGGCCCGTCGCTACGGCCAATTCCCCGATGACGTTTCGCAGTATTTTTTCTTGGCGTTGGGCCTCGGGGTTAAGGAAGATATGGCCATCCCCCAACGGCACGGCCTTAAGTAGAGACGGGACGTAAGTTCCGCCGCCGGCCTTAATTTGGGTAATCCTGGCGTAAGAAAAAATAAAGGCGATGGCCACGGCGGTCAGGCTAATGACCGAGGCGGCCGGGGCCTGGACGGTCCGATTATTTGGGGTCTCATATAACTTGGCGGAATATTCGGGGAGTCTTTTTTGGGAAACTATCGAGTTAATCCAAGGGGCCAAGGCGGTAATGAAAAAGTATATGCCAAAGAACAAAAAAACTATGCCGGCGGCAAAGGCTGACCCAAAAAGTAGGCTCCACCATTTATTTTGTTTTTGCCGTTCAAAGTGGTTCGAGCTGCCATATTCCATGATCCGGTCCAACTGGAGAGAATTTTCTTAAGCCATGGCGAAAAGGACCGGCCCCTGGCTAGGGTATCAAAACCGATCTGATCTTGCCGGTTTGGGGACTGGCGTGGGCGGCGCCGACGGTCGGCCCGGCCAAGTAATCCACGGGGTTTTGCTCAAAATCCCAATACCAGCCGTCCCAGTTGGGATCGAGCTCCCAGATGCGCTCTTCAATGGGCGGATGGGTACTGACCACCGCCAATAAGGACTTGGGAAAATTGAATTTTTCCCAAAGCGAGGGGGTTTCGGCCGCGTAAAGGTGCCTAAAATCCGGATGCCTAAGTAAGGAAGATCGTTTTGGGCTGGCCAGGCCGCCGATTTTTTTTAAAACCGAGGCCAGGGCCTTGGGGTCCCTGGTAAATTGGGCCGCGGAGCTATCGGCCAACCTTTCCCGGCTTCGGGAAAAGGCCGCCTGGATGAGCATGCCCAAAAAATTGGCCAAAAAACTCACGGCCCCAATGGCCATCGCCAAAAAAACCACGAAACCCGTTTTG
>JAITLH010000422.1 GCA_031277995.1 Deltaproteobacteria bacterium | reverse complement strand
CGAAAAAGTCACGGGTACCGTCATCGGTTTTTTAAACCTGGTCCCCTTCATGTTTGGGGCCATCATGCAAAGCGTTATTGGCCGAATCCTAGCTTTCTTCCAAAATAACCCCCTCTACGTCGATTCCCCCGCCAGCCTCCGCTATGGCCACGCCTTTAAACCCGTACTGGCCTGGGCCATCCTCACCGTAATCGCTTCTTTTTGGCTAAGAAAAAGAAGCCGCCAAACCATTTACAGATAGGATTGACCAAAGCGCTTTTTGGGCCGGGTTCACCCGGCCTTTTTTTTTGGCCAAAATCTTGGCCCAAAAGAAATTGGAAAGCGCCAAACGGGTTAAAAACCACCGGTCATTACGGCTTATTAGTCATAACTGGTTATTTTTATTTTTGAAAAAAATATTTCCAGCGGCCAAAGGGACTTAAGGGGGGACTTAAGAGGGGGGTTTAGGCCTAACCGTCACGGTTTTCGCCCAAACCCTTGGCCAAAATTCCACGTAAGTAAAGGGTTTTCGCCCTAGGGAGGCGAAAAATGCCCAGAGTTTGTCAAAAAATTTTTTCATTTTTTTAGTTGACAAATGTTTAAAAAACTGATATTTTATACGTACATCTAATTCTAATATACAGAATTCAATTCCGTAATACGGAATAACCCAAAGACGGACGGTCGCGAGTTCTGGAATTCAGAACACGATTTCGCATTCCGGAATAACCCTTTGGTTTGAATTCTGAATAATAGAACTTAGTTTCACATACTGGAATAAAGAGCCGACCGCCTCCCCCTATCCGGCCGGCCCGATGAGAGGTTAACCATGCTAAACCCAGTAGCGTCCGAACCTCAAGAAAGCGAAGCCAAACCTTCGTTTTTGCGCCAGAAACGGAATTCGATTCCGAATGATGGAAGAATTTTCCCCTCTGACATGCCTTCAAAAAAGCTCACCGGCCCAAGTGAAGCTACCCAAAGCGAAGCTACCCAAAGCGAAGCCGGCCCAAGCGTCGCCGACTTAAGCGACGTCAGCCCCAGGCCAAGTTTACCTAGGCCAAGCCGCCCTAGGGACCTGGTCCATCGGGGCATTGGCCCTAGGGACCTTTGTAACGTTGAAGCCAGCCTTGGGGCCGATTTTGGGATCGTCGCCTCCTTGCCCATGTTAAACGGGCTGCCGATGGGCGTCATGCTCATTGACGGCCAGGGGCTCATCTTGCAGGCCAATAAGCAAGCCTGCGGCTTACTGTCCGGATCCTCCAAAGACCTTATGGGAACGCCGCTCTCGGAACTTTTGCCCGTGGGGCATAAGGAAATCCTAAATATCTCCCATTCAAAGCGTCAGGCGGCCGGGCTGGTTTTGCCGGAACTCCCCAACTGTTTCATCCAGCTAAACCCCATCCCCGAGTACGATTCCGGGGCCGTCCTAAGTTTTTTCGATAACCGCCTGTGGAAGCCGTATTTGGGAAACGGCGCGGCCATAGATCCCTTGACCCCTTACATATCCCGTTTCATCGAGGGCTCCCCGGACGGCATCACCATTATCGATCGCCACGGCATCATGATCAAAGTCAACCAGGCCGCGGCCAGTTTCGTGGGGGTCAAAAGAACCAAGCTCGAAGGCCAACACGTCAGCTACCTAATCACCAAAAACTTGGTAGATTCGATTCTGTCGCTGGACGTCTTAAGGACCGGCCAAACGGTTAGCAAGGTCGTCGAAAACCGCCGCTCGGGAAAAAAGGTGCTGTGCACGGCCTCCCCAATTTTTAACGGAAGCGGGGAAATCGACCTGGTGATCATGAACGAAAGGGACATCAATTCGATCGTCTGCCAGCGGCAAAAGGCCGAAAAACGCGGCAAAAAAATCGAGGACTTCCTGCCCATCAAGGGGCAAGAGGCTAACGAATCCGGCAAACAGGAGCTGGTGGCCCAATCCCAAGCCATGTCGGCCGTTTTGGGAACGGCCACCATTTTGGCCCATCACGACGTCTCGCACGTTTTGGTTTGCGGGGAGAGCGGAACCGGGAAAAGCCTTTTGGCCAGGTATATCCACTCCAATTCCCGCAGGTCCGAGCAGCCCTTCGTCCACATAAACTGCGCCGCCTTACCCGAACCCTTACTGGAAGCGGAACTTTTCGGTTACGACAAGGGCGCCTTTACCGGCTCCGATCCCATCGGCAAAGCCGGGCTCCTGGAAACGGCCGGGAGCGGCACCTTGTTTTTGGACGAGATCGGCGAGATGCCCCTTTCGATTCAAGCCAAACTCCTCACTTTCCTTGACACCATGGAATTTAGGCGCATCGGGAGCGGCCGGATCCTAAAGGCCAAATGCGCCGTGATCTCGGCCACCAACCAGGATCTAGACGCCCTGGTCGCCGCCAAGGAGTTTAGGCAAGATCTGTCTTTCCGACTAAAGGTTTTTAGCCTAACCATTCCGCCCCTAAGGAAGCGTCCCGAAGACATAGCCCATCTGGCCAAAGTGGCTTTGGACAAATTTAACGCCATCTACCACACCAATCGGAGTATCGATCCGTTGGGCTGGGACATTTTGACCGCTTACCAGTATCCCGGAAACGTCAGGGAGCTTTTTAACGTCATCCAGCAGGCCGTTCTTTTAAGCGACAAGAAAACCATCGGCACTT
>JAITLH010000342.1 GCA_031277995.1 Deltaproteobacteria bacterium | reverse complement strand
CAAAAATTCAAGCCCCTTTCTTTAGCCCATGGTTGTTTTGGAGTTTTTTTTTCGGCGCCGCGAAATTTTAAGCCAAGTTTTTATTTTTTTTACCCGCGGGCGGTTAAAAAAAAACCCAGCTTTTTTGTTTCTTCACGCCCGGTATTTTTGCGCTTAGTTTTGAGCCTTAGTTTAGGCGCTTGTAATTCAGGGGCAATTTTTGTACCTTAGTTAACCCGGGGGCGGTTGAGAAGTTAAGTTTTTGGGCCTTAGTTTAGCCTCGGGAGGTTTAAAGGCGCGGTTTTGGCGCTTAGTTTAGCCGGGCGGGGTTTTGGCAAGAGATTTTTTTTTAATTTAAAGGCCAAGGCTTTGGGGCGGGATATTTTTTTTTTGGGGGGGCGAAATTTAGAGGAGGGTTTTTTTTAGAGCTTGGTTTAAGTGGGCCTTAGTTTAGTGACGGGGATTTGGGCAATAAAATTTAGGGACTATTTTAGTGGCGGCCATTTTTGGATAATTTGTTTGGGGCAAAATTTTTTTTAATTTTAGGCTAGGCCAGCGAGGGGACCTGGTTGGGGCGCCTGAATTGGGGCGAGTGACGGCGCGAAAAAAATAAAATTTAATAGAGGCGAGTATGGCTGAGGGCGATAAAAAACAAAACAGTAAGATTTGTTTGCTTGGCGATCCCGATGGGCAACCAAGGCAGGACAGTTGTGGGGAAGAAATTAGGCCACCTTGCTATTGGGGCGGATCCGGGGAAACCTGGGAGGCGGGCCGGCTGGGGGTCAAGCAAGGCCCAGGGCCAAAGGAGCTGGAGGCTGGAAAAGGGGGCTTAATACCCATTTACGGTTTTGGGCAGACCACCACGGTCTTTGATCTGGCCTGGCGGCTGTATGGGGCGGAAAGGTTACCGGTTTGGGGCTCGATTTTGGCCCAGAGTCAGACCAAGGGGCGAGGTCGGGCTGGACGGCCCTGGGTATCGCCGCCAGGTCATGTCTACGCGGCTTTGAGATTACCAGAGGGGCCGCCCTTTGAGGCGCCCTCGGCCTCGGTGGCCCTGGCCCTTTTAATTTCAATGGCCTTGGAGGAGCTTTTTTCACTTAAAACTTTGATTAAGTGGCCTAACGATTTGGTTTTGGAAAGGAAAAAAGTTGGAGGCCTACTTTTGGAAGCCCGCCGCGGGGCCATTATGGCCGGCATTGGGCTAAATTTAGTCTCGCCGCCGGTTTGGGCCCCTAAGGAAAAAGGACTGGATCAAAACAAGCTTGGCGGCCAAGTCGGGGGCCAGGAAGGCCCGTATTTGGCTCCGCTTGAGCCTGGGGCTTTACCGATCTCCGAAGGGCCCGACAAACTATGGACCAAACTGGTCGATAAAACGCGAGTATGTTATAATATTATTATGGCCCGTCCCGATCATCCTCCCGACGGGGCGCTCACCCCCATGGACCTAGCCACCAAGCGGCTCCTGGGTCTGGGGCAAAAAGTGGCCATCCTATCCCCATCAACCGAGCCCCCATTTCCCGGTCGAGTTCTGACCGGGCTCCTGATTGGTCTAGACTCCTCCGGAGCTTTACTAATTGAGAAAGACCAAGGCACTTACGCCGTCTGGTCAGGCTCATTATTTTTTGAATTTTTAAGTTGATTTATGCGCTCAGAAATTAATTTCGATCAAATTCTTTCCAAGATCAAAGGCCAACCCATCTTGGTGGCCAATCGGGGCATCCCGGCCCGTCGCATTTGCCGGGCCATTCGGGACAGATTCGAGGCCGTGGCCGTCATGACGGCCACGGAAATCGACAAAACCGCCCCGGCCGCCTCGGCCGCCCAAGAACTGATGCTGCTGGGTCCGGATCCCGGGGCTTATCTGGATTTGGATCACATCATCGCCCTGGCCAAGCGCCGGGGTATTAGGGCCATCCACCCCGGCTGGGGCTTTGCCTCGGAAGATGAGCGTTTTCCCAGATTGTGCCAAGAAGCCGGCATAATTTTCATTGGTTCCACCTCGGAGTCCATGAAACTCTTGGGCAATAAAGTTCAAGTCAGAGCTCTGGCCAAAAAGCTTAATATCCCCTCGGTGCCCGGATCGACCGGGGCCGTGGAAATCGATGAAGCCAAGAAGATAATTAAGGAAATTGGGCTGCCCATCATGCTCAAGGCCGAAGGCGGCGGCGGCGGGCGCGGCATCATCGAGGTCAACGATATCTCGGAACTGGAAGAGGCCTTTGCCAAGGCCTCGACCATGGCCCAGGCTTCTTTCAATAACCCCAGGCTCTACGTTGAAAAAAGGCTTCAAGAAGTCCGGCATATCGAGATCCAAGTCATCGCCGACAAGTACGGAAACGTCTTCGCCTTTGACGAACGCGATTGCAGCATTCAAAGAAATCACCAAAAATTAATCGAGATTACCCCCAGCCCCTGGCCCGGCTTAAGCCCAGAACTTCGCCAAACCCTTAAAAATTACTCTCATCAGCTGGTCCAAGAAGTCGGTTATCACTCCCTTTGCACGGTGGAGTTTTTGGTGACCAAAGAAGGTCAACCCTACTTAATCGAGGTCAATACCAGGCTGCAAGTGGAACACGGCATCACCGAGACCCGCTACGGGATCGATCTGGTCGAAGAGCAGATCGCCGTGGCCTTTGGTAGCGCCCTCCGGATTGACGAAAAAAAGAACGCCCCTTACCAAGTGGCCATGCAGGTCAGGATTAATCTCGAAGACCCCCAATACGATTTCACGCCCAACGCTGGTTTAATTACCCGTTACGTTTCTCCCGGCGGCCCGGGGGTAAGGCTGGATTCCAATCTCTCGGCCGGCTATGACTTCCCCTCAAACTACGATTCGGCCGGGGCGCTTTTAATCGCCTATGGTCAGGACTGGCCCAAAGTTTTGGGCATAATGGACCGGGCCCTGGGCGAATACACCATTGGCGGCCTAAAGACGACCATTCCTTTTTTTAGAAGTTTACTTCGCCACCAGGATTTTAGGGAAGCCAATTTCACCACCGGCTTTTTGTACCAAAACCCGGCCTTGATGCGCTATTCGGATCTTATTCCCGAGGCCGAACGTTTGGGTAGTTTGGTGGCCGAGATCTCGGCCCACGGTTACAACCCCTTCGTTCAATTGGGCCGTTACCGCTCCTCCCAAAGCCCCAGCATGGATCGCTTCAATCCCGTTTTGCCCCGGCAAGATCGGGAAGTCGAAAAACGAGAATCGCCCTACCCCAGAGCCGACCGCCAGGCCCTTTTGGATTATTTGCGCGACACCGAGGGCATTCACTTTACCGACACCACCTGTCGGGACATGACCCAGTCCAATAGCGGTAACCGCTTTCGCTTAGCCGAGGACGCCCTGGTCGGACCTTACCTGGACAACGCCGGTATTTTTTCCATGGAGACCGGGGGTGGAGCCCACTTTCACGTGGCCATGATGGCCAACATGACTTATCCCTTTTCCGAGGCCAAGGCCTGGAACGATTTCGCCCCCAAAACCCTTAAACAGATCCTGGTCCGCTCAACCAACATGCTGGGCTATAAGCCCCAACCGGCCAATTTAATGGAACTGACCGGGGAGACCATTTGCGACCACTTCCAGGTGGTCAGGTGTTTTGATTTTCTAAATCACGCCGAAAACATGGCCCCCCTGGCCCGGGTCATCCTCTCCCACAAGGAAACGCTTTTTGAGCCGGCCATCTCCCTTTCCTGGGGCCAGGGCTTTAGCGTGGATCATTACCTCAAGGTGGCCGAGTCCCTTTTGGAGATGTGCGCCAAGAACTCGGGTATAAAAATCGAGCGCGTACCCGAGGTCATCGCCCTGGGCCTCAAAGACATGGCCGGGGTCTGCCCGCCCAGATTCATGGAAGCCTTGGTTAAGGCCATTTCCAAACGCTGGCCCAATTTGGTCCTCCATTACCATCGCCACTATACCGACGGGCTTTTCGTGCCCTCGGTCGGGGCGGCGGCCAAGGCCGGCTGCCAAGTGGTCGACGTGGCCTTGGGGGCCTCGGTGCGTAGTTACGGCCAGGGCGACATTCTCTCCACGGCCGCTTACATTGAGGAAGAATTGGGCCTAAAGGTCCATCTGGATCGTGAAGTCATCAGGACAGCTAACTTTGTTTTAAAACAAATAATGCCCTATTATGACCACTACGCCCCGACCTTTTTTAATGGCATCGATCACGACGTGGTCAAACACGGCATGCCCGGCGGGGCCACCTCGTCTTCCCAAGAAGGGGCCATGAAACAAGGTTACATACAGTTTCTGCCCCAGATGTTAAATTACCTGGCCGGGGTCAGGCAAATCGTTCGTTACCACGACGTGACCCCGGGCTCGCAAATCACCTGGAACACGGCCTTTTTGGCCGTAAGCCAAGCCTTTTTGCGAGGCGGGCCCATGGAAGTAACCAAACTTCTAAGCGTTCTTAAACAAGTAAACCAAACCCCCGAAGACCAAGTCGACGCCGAATTGGCCTTTAATCGGCTGATGATCTACCAAGACTGTAACGACGCCTTTAGGGATTTACTCTTGGGCCGCTTTGGGCCTCTGCCTTTGGGCTTTCCGGCCGACTGGGTCTACCAAAGCGCCTTTGGGCCAGAATGGGAAGCGGCCGTAAGAGAACGAAGAACCGATTCACCCCTAAACTATCTCCAAGAGCCGGATCTAAAATCAGAAAGGGCCATTCTCCTGGATCTGATTCGTCGGGAACCCACCGACGAAGAATTTATCATGTACTTGAACCAACCGGCCGACGCCTTAAAGACCATCCGCTTTAGAGACAAGTTTGGCAATCCCAATAATCTACCCTTAGATATCTGGTTCGAAGGCCTAAAACCCGGCGAGAGCGCCACCTTTACCGACACCAAAGGCAAACCCCACCAGTTAACCCTTTTAAATATCCAACCC
>JAITLH010000278.1 GCA_031277995.1 Deltaproteobacteria bacterium | reverse complement strand
TGCCCATAACGAGCGATTTGGGAGCGCTCTCCCCGCTTAGGAGGATGTTTTTTAGGCCTGGGGGCTTGGGCCCGGTCTTGGCCAAGTAGAAAACTTGCGACGGCAGGCCCACCAAGGTGGTTGGGTTAAAGCCCTTTAGCGTTTCCCGGTAAAGCGAAAGCTCCCCCGGGTCCCGGGGCAAAAAGCCCAAAACCTTCACGGGAACCAAGTGACGGGCCATGGCCCGGGAGAGTAAATCGCCCACGGAGCCGGGCCGGTTTCCGGACATCAAAAGCGCCACCCTGGATCCGGGTTGGCGCTTTCGCGCTCTTTGGTCCCATTGGGAATCGTCCGGTTTATTGGGCCCCGGGAGGGGGCCGATTAGGTTAAGCATCCCGTGGCTAAAAAACTCCGAGACGTTATTAAGATCCTCCGCCGTCGAAAATATCCGCTTTGACTGGCCCCGGCTCCCCGAGGAGGGCACGGTGGTGAGGCCCTCGACCTGGTTTAAGCCCACGGCCAAAAAGCTCTCCGGCGACTTGGCCAAATCGGCCGGGCTGGTTTTGGGCAGGGCGGAAAGGATTTTTTGGATTAATTCCTCGGCCAAAGGGTAATCCATTTGGCCCTTGGCCGCCTTGGCCAGTTTTTTGGCCCCCCCAAGCAGTTCTTTTTGGGCCAGTTTCCTATAAAAAGGCGACTCCAGGGCGGCTAAGGTCAGGGTTTGGGCCAGTTTGTTTAGCCTTTCCCGGGCCAATTTGTCCCTTAAACCTTCCGGCCCGCCAAGTTTTTTGGCCAAAAGGAGGTCCAGGGGATTGACGAAGGGGGCCTCGCCGCTCATGGCCTTAAACCCCCTACCGGGGCTTTAGGGCCCAGACCCGGTTTGGCCGACCAAGACCCGGCCAAAAACCGGCCCGTAAACGGCCAAAATCGCCCCCCAGGGCGCTTGGGGAAGCCAAAACGTACTTTCATGCCGGTTTCGCCTTCGAGGCTCTCCACGGGCTTATTTTGCCCGTTGGCCAAAAATGGACCCAATGGGGAAATTTACCCCGAAAGGTAAAAATGACCCAAAAAGTGAAAATTACCCCAAAAGGGAAAAATTAACCCTAAGGGGAAAAATGATCCAAAAGGTGAAAATTTACCCCAAGGGGCCTTTACGGGGCGCCCTGGGCCTTTTGGCCGCGGTAAAGGGGGCGGCCGTTAGCCGAGGTCAGGTTCATGGCGCAAAGGGGCACGAAACGATCCGGGGGGTCAAAAACGTGGACGCAACAGCCCCGTAGGCGGGCCAAATCGACCGTCCAGACGTCCTGGAAGGCCATGGCCGTTAAACTAAAGGATTCCCTGGCGGCCTGGGCCAAAAACTCGTCAAAGGCGTCCGGGGGCCTCGCCCCGGCCATGGGAATGCCTAAGCCCTTACCCAAGCCCAGCCCCTTGGCGGGTTTTGACCCGGGCTCGAAATTTTGTTCCCGGTCGGCCGGGCCGGGCCCAGCCGACCAGGAGCGCAAGATGATGTCCACGGCCCGGTCGCGGCTGGCCTCGGTTTCGGCCGGGTCTGAGGGCTTATGGGTGGTTTTGGGGGGTTTGGCCCGATCGCTTGGTTGGCCCGGGCGGGGGATTAGGGTGCCGTCCGGAAGGCGCCTAAAACGAAGGTGAAAGGAACACCTTTCATGCTCGCAGCCCGGCGGGAAGGCCAGGGTCGGGTCAACGCAATCGTCGGTTTGGCGGCCCAGTTCCTTTAAAAGTTCCGGCAAAGTCAGGCGGCTTTGGGCCCCCACAAAGCCGTTTCGGCCCGAGGCGGTCATGGGCTGAAAGTGCAGGCCCCGAACCCAGGGCTTGGAGGTGGCGAATTTCACCAGGGCCCCCAATTCTTGATCGTTTACGCCCTTTATGACCGTGGGCACCAAAACCGTTGGGAGGTTAGCCTTTTCGAGGTTTTCCACGGCCAGGAGTTTTCGTTCCAATAGGGGGCGCCCGCGGATGGCCGCGAGATTAACGTCCCTTAGGGAATCGAATTGCAAAAATACCCAGCGCAGGCCGCGTTTTCGAAGTTCCTTGGCCAAATGGGGATCCTCGGCCAGCCTTAAACCGTTGGTGTTTAGCTGAACGGCCGGGAACAGTTTGGCCGCCTGGGACACGATTTCCAAAAGACCCGGGTGCTCGGTTGGCTCCCCGCCCGAGAGCTGCAAAACCACCGGCCCGGCTTGGGCCCGGACGTAAATCAAGTTCTCCAAAAGCTCGTTTAAATCGCGGTCCCGGGCCAGGGCGCCCCCCGAGGAAGCGAAGCAGACCGGGCAGCGCAGATCGCATTTTTCGGTGATTTCCAGCAAAACCGTGCATGGGTATTGGGCGTGTTCGGGGCAAAGGCCGCAATCGAAAGGACAACCCCTTTGGGCTTGGCGGTGGATTTTTAGCCCCCGGGCCGGTTCCTTTGGCCGTCTCCAATCTTCGAAGGCCGGCTCCCCGCGCCAGATGGCTTCCATAAATTGGCCATGCTCCGGGCACTCCCGGCGCATGAAGACCTCGTCGCCAATTTGGACGAGCTCGGCCCCGAGAACCCCAAAGCAGACCGGGCATAGGCTTTGGGTGGTCGAGAGGATTTTTTCGGTCCCAAGATGGCCCGCTTGGCCCGATTGGCCAATAGGGCCGGCTTGGCCGGCCTGGGGCAAAATTTTTGGGGCGGAGCCGGTCGGGGGGGCGCCGTTTGTTTTGGTGGTCATGGTCGGCCCCTTACTCAAGATCTCGGCCCTGGCTAGGGTCGAGGCCGTGTTCGGCGATAAGGGACAAGGCTTTGGCAAAGGAGCGGCTCACCAGTTCGGCGCAGGCGGCCGTGGGGGTTGAGGATTCCAGGTCGAGTTTTTGGCCCCCGGCTTCGAAGATGGCCCGGCAGGTGGGCGCCGTCAGGCCCTTAAGTTCGTCTTGGATAAACCACTTAACCAGGGCCCCCAATGGTAGCTTGGCCGCGAGGATGGGCCTTTCGAATTCCAGGCCCTTCCCCAAATGCAAGCCCATCAGGCACAAGCCTCCCGTCAAGGCCCCGCACAAGGATCCGTGACTCGCGCCCATGGCCAACGAGCTCATGGCCCTAACCAGATCCGGGTTCTCCCTGCCCATGACCCTTAGGCCCATGATCATGACTATCTGGGCGCAGGTGTAGCCGCTGCCGGCCAAAGTCAAGACCTCCATACTGGTATCGTCAAACATGAAAATCTCCCAAAAAAAAGGCTGACACCGGGAAACGATAGGCCTTTTCGCTTAGGTTACCGCGTCCGCCCCTAAAGACTGGGCTTTTTGGGCGGGCGGAAAAAATCCCAGGGGGTTTTTAAGCCAAAAACCTCAGGGGCAAAATGGCCCCTCGGGTTTTTGGCTAATTAATAGGGCGTAAGTAAGTTTTGGCGGTTTTTCGCCAACGGCGCAGTCGCGTTTTGGCGTAGGTAAAAACGCCAGGCCCCTTTGGCCGTAAGTCCAGACCAACTTCGCGGCCAGGGCGTTTAGGGCCGGGGCGTAATCCTCGGTTAGCTTTATTTCAAAGCCCAGGGACTCAATTTGCCACCGGGCCTCTGTTAGGGTCACGGCCCCGCCAACGCAGCTAGGCGCGGTATTTTGGGGTGGCGGTGGATTTTTTGGATCCAAACCCAGGGTAAAAATATCGGCCAAAACGAAATGGCCGCCCGGTTTAAGGACTTTGTAGATTTCGCTTAAACTGCCTAAGCGGTCCGAGGAAAGGTTAAGGGCGCATTCGCAAAAAACCCCGTCGGCGTTTTGGGCCGATAGGCTAAGGCTTTCTAAGGTACCCTTAACGGCCGGGCCAAATTTTCCGGCCATTTCCACGTATCTTTGATCCGGGTCCACGCCGCTGGCCTCAAAGCCCAGATCCCTAAGTAACTTTAGCGTTTCCCCGGGCCCGCACCCGGCGTCGACGATCTTGGCCCCCTGGCCAAACGCGCAAAACTCCAGGGCCCGCCGGGTTATCGAAAGGCCCCCGGGCCTAAGGGTTAACCCGCTAACCTTGGCCAAGTGGCCATGGGGATCGTAAGAGGGGGTTATGGGCGCCGGGTCGTTTTGGTTCAAAATAATCGCTACCTTTGGGGCCGGGCCTTTTGGCCGGAAATAATCGTTACTTTTGAGGGCTGGACTTTTGGGCCAAAATAATCGCGAGTTTTTGGGGCCGGCCTTTTGGGCCAAAATAATCGTTACCTTTAGCCCCCCAAAATTTTCCCCCGGGTAATTTTATGGCGGGTTATTTGTCCTCCAG
>JAITLH010000213.1 GCA_031277995.1 Deltaproteobacteria bacterium | reverse complement strand
AGCCCATTTTTTTGGCCATGAGGCATTCGGCCCTGAGGGCCTCGAGATCGCGTATGTTTTCGATGTAAGGCGTGTCCATGGCGTATATCCCGGCGGCCCGGGCGGCGTAGATGACCTTGGAGCGGGCGTAGAGTATTTCCAGGGCCTCGTGGGTCCGGATGGCTTTCATGTTTAAGGCCAGATCGCCGGCTCCCAGATAAAGGGTATCCACCCTGGGGTCGGACCTGGCGATTTCGTTGGCGTTTTCTATGCCTTCGCAGGTTTCCATGAGGCAAATAAAGTTAATGCCCCCAACCTTAAGGCCGCTTGCTTTTTCCAGGTCGGCCACGTTGGCGCTAAGGGTCTTGACGTCTTGGGCGGTATTGACCTTGGGGAGCATGAGCGTGTCGGGACCGGCCGGAACGATGGCTTCCAAGTCTTGGCGCCAAAAGGGGCTGGAAAGATCGTTAATCCTGACGATTGTTTCCGTTTCCGGGAAATCGTTGGCCTCAAGGGCGTTTCTGGTCAATATTCGGCCGGCGTCTTTTTCGGTTAAGGCCACGGCGTCTTCGAGGTCGAAAACCAAGCCGTCGGCCCCAAAAACGTCAGCGTCCTGGATATTGCCGGGGTTTACCCCGGGCAAAAACATCACGCATCTTCTCATACCGTTTCCTCTTTGGCCGCCCTGAGGATGGCCGTTTCCACCCTGGCCCTAATCGTGTAGTCAAGCGCCCCCCGGTCGGTTAACTTAAAATGGGCTTTGTCCACGCCCAACTTGGCCGCGACCTCAAGGACCGACTTTTCGATCTGCTTCCCATATTGCTTAATAACGATACTGTCGATTGAGACCGTGACCCCCTGGCCCTCGGGCAAGTTAACCAAAACCAGCACGTCGTTTGACTCCAACGAGCCGGCCACGGCCGTTCTGCGAATTTCCATGTATTTACTCCTAAACATTTTTAGGTAAATATCGCCCCCCAACCCCCGGTTCCAAAAAACCCTTTGGACACCAGACCCAACTCCCGTTTCCAAAAACCTGTTGGCCACTGGCCCTTGCCCAGCGTTTCCAAAAAACCCTTTGGACACCAGACCCAACCCCCGTTTCCAAAAACCTGTTGGCCACTGGCCCTTGCCCAGCGCTTCCAAAAATTCAGTTGACTTCCCGGCCTGACCATTTCTCCAGAAAGTCGTAGGTACTTCGCGGAACCAAGCTTTTGGTTTTTTCAAGCAAGCCCGCCTTTAAAAGTTCCCTGACCCTGGAAGCCCCGATGGGCTCAAGCCCGTTTTCGATTCTTTTTATTTCTTTTACCGTGACCGCGTACTCGGGTAAGATCTTGGCCATGGCCGAGTTGTATTGGTTGGTTATCCGGCAGTAAGGTTCGGAGCCAACGTAGCGAACGTTAACCTTAAGGGCCGGGGCGATAAGCTCGCCAAAAAGCCTTAGATCGAGATCGCACCTGGCTTGGCTGACGTCGCTTTCCTTTAAAAAATAAGTGGGGAAGGTCAAATCCGAGATGACGTATTTTCCCGAGGGGATGACCGTGACGTTTTTTAGATCGGCCAAACCAGCCCGTACCATTTTCAGCCTGTCGGCAAAAGGGAAAAACGACTTATCCTCTTCCACCACCATTACGTAAAGTTTTTCCGATTCCCTGGCCGCCGTTAAGGCCAAATGCCTGTGCCCCAGGGTGAAGGGATTGGCGTTCATGACGATGGCGGCCGCTTGCCCGGGACCGTCCTTGGCCAAATTCCTAAGTGACTTTAAAAATTTTTCTACCGAGTTCTCTCCCCATTCCAACATGGTGACGTGGGGCGGCGCCGAAACGATGGCCTTAAAACCGCTCTCTTCAAAATGGGCCGCGGTTTCCGGCTTGGTAAAAACGTAAAAGGTGAATAGGCCGCTTTCGACGCCCCGGTTTATCAATTCCGTGCAGAGCCTAGCCAGTAATCCCTCCCCCTGGCTTTTGGGCGACACGGCGAAACCCACTAAAACGTCCCCTTTGATTGAGCCGCAGGCGATAAGCTCATCGCCCTCGAAAATACCCACCGTGGAGTCGCTACCGTCAGGAAACTTTAGCCCAACCCGGGCGTGGAGTTCATCGGTCGCGGCCGGGTCATAAAGCTCTCGAACGATTCTATTCAACGCTTTGGCCTAAACTCGCTTGGCCCGGCCGGTTCCGGCCGGCTTAGCCAAGGTTAAGGTGGTATTTCCTGACGGGTTAGCCAGTTTTTTTCGTGGGAATTTATCAAATACCCAGCCGCCGGAGTGGCCAAAAACCAAACCTACGGGCGGCGCCAATAAATGGACTAAAATGGGGGAGGGAATTTTTTGGGCGAATGGGGTTTAACCCCTATAAAGCAAGGACCATGCCAGGGCTGACGACGAATCTGGAAAACGTTAAATCAGTCCATTGAGGGGATTTTTGGGAGGGCGGGGGAGAGAGGCGCGAAAACTTAAGCCAGTATATTGAAACACGACGCGACAAAAGTCTCGGCCAAAAAAATAAAATTTATAAAAACCTAATTGTAACTGACAAACCTCCAACGATTTAATTCTTGTTTCACCATGTTTCATTTTAAGACATGAAACACACTCCGGGCGCCGAGCCAATAAAGTCTACAAATGAACTTTATTGACCGCAAAAAACCACCGCTTAAGTTCTTCTTTTTAATAAAAACGAGTAAAAAATTACGTTTTATTTACGAAAATATAACTTTTTAAGCCCCAGACACTGGGGGCTTAAAAAGGTCCTGGCCCCCAGCCCTTGGCCCCCAGCCCTTGGCCCCCAGCCCTTAGTCCCTGGCCCTTGACTCGGTCTTTATTGAGAACTTCGCCGCCCAATCGCTTGGTTTCAAGGCTTGATCTCTAAAGGGCCGCGGGGGCGCCAGGGACGCAGCGGACCCACTTCGCCAACGGGCTAAGGGCCGATCGGTTAACCGAACTCGGCTAAGGGGCGATTTTAACCGCTCGCGGGCCAATCCGGTGAGGGATTTTTTGTTTCCGTTTTACCCCAGAAAGTCTAGGCCCCAACAGCCCCTTTGGCTAATAGGATATGGATGGCCTTACCGATCGCGTGGCGGGCGGCGACGCTAGCCTCCCCTCCCACGATGTTTGGAGTTTTGGTAATTAACCTTGAAGCGGCGCTTCCTTAACTGGTTCCAGGCGGCTATCTCGTAAAGGCTCTTCAAAACCCCAAACAAAAATGGGTCGGCGAAAACCCCGTTTTGGGTTTATAACCCTGGGCGGCTTCCCAACTTGGCTATCTGGCTAAAATATTATGATCGCTAAAGGCGAGGGCGACTTGTAACGCGGCTTTAATTCAGCGAAATCAAAATTTTATGTTGCCTTTGAGGGGAAAATTCTTTATATTAAGATTGTGGGTGGATGTAAACTTAATTTGTGATCGTCGGCGGTTTAATCACAAATGAGACATTTTTTTCCAGAGCGTCCAATCTGACGTTTAGCCATTTTTTTATACAATATGAGTAGCTCTCAGCTTAATATGTATTTTTTCTTTTTTTTATAATTTAAACCTGTTTAAAATAGCCAAGTTTAAACAAATTAAAAATTAAATTTATAATTATAGGTATTGTATGGTCTTAACAAAAGAACAAAGTGATGTACTTATTGATCATCCGTATGATATGTTCTTCAAAAGAATTCTTTATCATTTACCTAATTTAATAGCTTTTTTAACGGTATATTTATCTAAATTAGCTATTGGGACCCTAATACCTGGGAGCGTAAAAATTCATAAGGGTAATAACGTTGATATTTTTTTACATGAAAGTGAAGCCGATCTAATAGCTACTTGTAAAGTTAAAAAAGAATCTGGAGAAATAGAAGAATTAGTGGTAATTATTGAGGAACAAACAAATGTAGATCCCCTTCTGGCTCTTCGCGTGCTTAGATATCTTGTTAATTTTTATGAAACAATGGTAAAAGATAGATTGGTATCTACAAAAAAGATAATTAGTTTGCCTGATTCGGTTGTTATTATAATTCATCCTCTAAATTGGACTGATTTCTCCGACGCAAACTATTTAATTGGAAGGAAAAGAAAGAGTCCCGAAAAATCTGATCCCAAAAAATCTGATCCCAAAAAGTCTGATCCCGAAAAATCTGATCCCGAAAAATCTGATCCCAAAATTATTGATCGCGAAAAAAACCTATCTTTGAAAGTTAATGTGGTAAATTTGGTTGACGATCCGAATGCATCTCTATACACCGAATTGTTGCAAGCGTTTTTTTTAGCTTTACGTACGGCGGCGCAAGGAAGAATGAATGAAGACTATGAAACTGTAATTAAGAAGTTAGCTGAGGCGTGTAGGACAAAGATTAGCAAAG
>JAITLH010000196.1 GCA_031277995.1 Deltaproteobacteria bacterium | reverse complement strand
CGCCCCAACGTAACCCCAGGAAAATAACCCCGGCAAATAAGCGCCCCAACGTAACCAGCGGAAAATAACCCCAATGGAATTGCCGGCAAATTTAACCGGGAAGGGACGCGCGAAAAAATCTCGCTTTGGGCCCCCCCAAGCCCTAGGCCTTTGGGCCAAGATCTGGTACCCTTCAAACATGCCCTTTAAACGGCCGTAAAGGCCCCTGGGAGCGCTTCGGGGCCCCCGAAGCCATTATTGACGCTACCAGTACCTCGAGGGCCG
Organism: Deltaproteobacteria bacterium; assembly: GCA_031277995.1. GTDB lineage: Bacteria > Desulfobacterota > Desulfarculia > Adiutricales > Adiutricaceae > JAIRNQ01. The sequence continues at coordinate 20,923 of JAITLH010000196.1, read as the reverse complement.
CCACGGGGCTATTAGACCCCTTGGCGGGCCCGTTCGAAAATTGGGGCCAACTTGTTGATTTTTGGCTAGCCCCCCGGCGGCCAAAAAAATTTTGGCCGCCGGGGAGCCGCGGCAATTAACCGACCATCGGACCGGCCTGGCTTGGCCGTAAACCACTAACCCCAAAACGTATGAAAAGAGAACCATGAGCAAATATGACTTTGACGAGATAGTCCCCAGGGAAAACACCAATTGCGTAAAGTATGACTTCGCCCTGGAACGGGGCATGCCCGAGGGCTTACTCCCGATGTGGGTAGCCGACATGGATTTTAAAACCCCGCCCGAGGTAATCGAACGCTTGGTTAAGGTGGCCAAACACGGGATATTTGGTTATACCGACGTTAAGGACGACTATTATCAAAGCGTGGTCGGCTGGTTTGAAAGGCGCTTTGGCCACGCCTTTTCGCCCAGATCGATAGTCAAAACCCCGGGGGTGGTCTACGCCCTGGCCACGGCCGTAAGGGCCTTTACCAACCCCGATGACCGGGTCGTGATTCAGTCCCCGGTCTATTACCCATTTTTTGGAACGGTTCGGGAAAACGGCCGCCGCTTGGTCGATAACCCCCTCGTTTACCGGGATGGGCGTTATTACATGGATTTTGAGGATCTGGAGAAAAAAATCGTCTCCGAGGGGGCCAAACTCCTTTTCCTATGCAGCCCCCACAATCCCGTAAGCCGAGTCTGGTCCTTTGAAGAGCTCCAAACCCTGGGCCAAATCTGCCTTAAGCATGGCTGCCTAATCGTTTCGGACGAAATACATTGCGATTTCGTGTTTGGCGACCGAAAACACCTCGTGCTAACCTCGGTCATGAAAGAACTGGAAGACATAAGCGTCGTTTTGACCGCGCCCAGCAAAACCTTTAACCTGGCCGGTCTCCATAGTTCCAACGTCTTTATCGCCAACGCCGAACTTAGGCGTAAGTTCAAAACCGAGATTAGCCGCTCGGGCTTAAGCCAACTTAACGTCATGGGCCTGGCCGCCTGCCAAGCCGCCTACGACCACGGGGAAGCCTGGCTAACCGAGCTTTTGGAATACCTGGAAAAAAACTTGGCGCTTTGCCAAGAGTTTTTTAAAGAAAAACTCGCCCCGCTCCGTTTAATCCCAACCGAAGGCACCTACCTCATCTGGATAGATTTCGGGCCCCTGGGCCTTGGCCACGAAGAAGTCAATAAGCTCGTCATCGAAAAAGCCCGGCTCTGGCTTGACGAAGGGACCATGTTCGGGGCATCGGGCGCTTCGTTTCAGCGCATGAACGTGGCCTGCCCCAAAAGCGTCCTCACCCAAGCCCTGGAACGACTCGAAAAAGCCCTGAAATAATCGGCCGCGCCAAAACCCTTGCCCCCTGGGCCAAGCCGCGAATCGCCCAGCCTAACTTGGCCCCTGGACGGACCCATATATTTTATTTTTTGGGAACGATCTAAGTAAAAATCGCCAAAATAAGCCTCGATTAGGGACGCGATTATCGATAAGCCCGTTCCTTATGGCCGTCAAATGGGGTTAAAGGGTTCTATAAATTTCCTAAAATAATTCTTTATTTTTGTAAAAATTCTTGCTATAGTTCTTCACTGACGGATTAGCCGTTTAGGGCCAAAGCTGCCGGTTAAGGTTAAAACTTTTACCCTTTGGTCCCTAGACGCCCAACCGCGAAACCCAAAAAGGCGACGCCCCCTTAAAGGAAGGCAGTCTCGGTTTTGGGTTTTTTTGCCCCTAAAGTTAGGAAAAAACTAAGCCTTCAGGGGCTTGATCCTTTTTTTTGTTCTTCTTTGTTTTTTTTATCCCTCGAGCGGATTTTTTCGTCAGGAACAGTTATAATATGTCTCAGGATACTTCCACCAAAGCCGCCAACGCCAAGGCAAAACCGGCCAAGGATACTTCCGACAACGGCGCCTCGGGCCGAGGCGCTTTTGGCCAAGACGCCCCGGGCCAAACCAAGGTTGACGCCACGGGAGAGGTCATCGGCCAGAGGCTTTCCGCCTATCTGGCCCCCACCATGAAAGAGAGCCCCGCCGAGGCCGAGATCGTCAGCCACAAGCTCATGATTAGGGCCGGCCTCATTCGCAAACTTTCCGCGGGCATCTACTCGTACCTACCCATGGGCCTAAGGAGTTTAAGGAAAGCCGAGCGTATCATCAGAACCGAGATGAACCGCTTTAACGCCAGGGAGGTTTTGCTACCCTCCGTCCAGCCGGCGGAACTTTGGAAGGAGAGCGGGCGCTTCGACAAATACGGCCCGGAACTTTTGCGCTTTAAGGATCGCCACGACCGCGACTGCGTTTACGGCCCCACCCATGAGGAGGTCATCACCGACATCGTTCGCCGGGAAGTGCGCTCCTTTAGGGATTTGCCCTTAAACCTCTACCAGATCCAGACCAAATTCCGAGACGAGATAAGGCCGCGTTTTGGCCTGATGCGCGGCCGCGAATTTATCATGAAGGACGCCTACAGCTTTGACGTTGACGACGCCGGGGCCGATCTTTCTTACCGGAGCATGTACCAAGCCTACGTCAATATCTTTACCAACTGCGGCCTGAAATTCGCCGTGGTCGAAGCCGACAGCGGGCCCATCGGTGGGAGTTTTTCCCATGAGTTTATGGTGTTGGCCGAAAGCGGCGAGGACGCCTTGGCCTTTTGCGACAAGTGCTCTTACGCCTCGAACATCGAAAAAGCCAAGACCGGCGATTACGTTATATACGACGTCCCCGAGGCGCCCTTGGAAAAGGTCCATACCCCCGGCTGCCGGCACGTTCCGCAGCTGGCCGCCTTCATGAAAACGCCGGAATCTAGTATCATAAAATCCATGCTCTTTGAAGTCGAGGGCGGCGATCCGGTCCTGGTCCTCATACCGGGCCATCGGGAGATAAACTTAATAAAGCTCAAAAACGCCCTGGACGGGGCCAATCCGACCCTGGCCAGTCCCGAGGAAGCCGAGCGGATTACGGGCGTTCCCATGGGATTCGTGACCCCGGTGGGGGCCAAGGTCAAAATCCTAGCCGATTTGGCCATAGGCCGCATGAATAACGGCGTGGTCGGGGCCGGCGAGGCCGATTACCACTTCAAAAACGCCAAACCGGGCCGCGACTTCGCGGTTTCGGGGTACTTGGATTTAAACGTGGCCGGCCAAGGCGATCCCTGCCCCCACTGCGGCGCCCCCCTTGCCCTCAAAAGGGGCATCGAGGTGGGACACGTTTTTAAGCTGGGGACGAAATACTCCCTGGCCATGGGGGCCAAATTCATGGGCCCGGACGGGAACGAATCCCCAATCATCATGGGCTGCTACGGAATCGGTTTGGGCCGAACGGTGGCCGCCTCGGTTGAACAAAACCACGACAAAGACGGCATCATTTGGCCCATGGCCTTGGCCCCCTTCCAGGTGGCCCTCTTGCCGCTCCAGGTCCAAAACGAGAAAGTTATCGAAGCCACCTTAAAACTCTACGACGAATTGACCGACCTAGGGGTGGAAACGCTTTTGGATGACCGCGACGAGCGCCCCGGTCTGAAATTCAAAGACGCCGATCTCTTGGGACTCCCTTTACGGGTGACCGTCTCGGAAAAGGGACTTAATAACGGTCAAGTGGAATTAAAAGAACGCGAAAGCCGAGAGGTAACCATGTTGCCTTTGGAAACGGCGGCCCGGGCCATAAAAGATTCGCGCGACAAGGCCTTGGCTTAACCTTCGCCAAAGGGCGACCCCGGCCCAAAAAAGTTTAGCCGGCCTTTAACAACTTTTAACCTTAGGAGGTCTTCTTCAAATGAGTAAAGACCTTAAAAACTCCAATGGCGCCTCGGACAAGGATGACGCCCCAAAACCCGACGGCGTTTTAAGCCGCGACGATTCCCAAAACGGGCCCTCGCCAACCGAAAACGGGAAACCGTCCCCCGAAAACGGGAATTTGTCCCCCGAAAACTTGAACCCGTCCCCGGACAACGCTTCATCGCGCCCTAAAAACGGGGCCTGGCCCCCCGACAACACGACGGCGTCCCCGGACAATGGGACGGCGTCCGCGGGCAATGGGCCATTGGCCCCAGGCAACGGGCCATTGGCCCCAGGCATTGGGTCCTTGGCCCCCGAAGACGAGCAGGTTTTGGGCCAAACTCCGGCCGCGGCCCTGACCACCCAAAACTGGGAACCCTTAAGCGAACCCACCTTGGACGCTACCGATCCGGACCTCTCCTCGGCCGTCCTTAAAGAGCCCGCCCTGGACACCACCGATCCGGGCATTTCCTCGGCCTTGGTCACCAGGCGCCCAAACCAGGCGCCCAAAGCCGCCCCCTCCGCGTCCCCGCCGGCGGGCTTCCAAAGCCTTGACGGCATACCCTTTTACAGCAGCCGCCCCGTGCGCGTCGGCGAGATCATCGATTCGCTCAAGGCCACCTATCCCAACGCCGACGAGGACATGGTCAGCAGGGCCTACGTCTTGGCGGCCTGGGCCCATAGGGGCAAAAACAGGAAATCCGGCGAGCCCTACCTAAACCATCCCCTGGCCGTGGCCGCGATTTTGACCGAAATGAAACTTGACGACGTCACCGTGGCCGCCGGGCTTCTTCACGACACCGTTGAAGACACGACCGTGACCATCGCCGACGTCGAAGAACAATTCGGGCCGGAAGTGGCCAGGATCGTGGACGGGGTCACCAAGATAGCCAAGATTAATTTTTCCTCCGAAACGGAACGCCAGGCTACCAATTTTCAGAAAATGTTCATTTCCATGCTTAACGATCTTAGGGTCATCTTCGTTAAGCTCGCCGACAGACTGCACAACATGCGGACTTTGGGCTTTATGAAGCCAGAAAAACAAATCTCCATCTCCAGGGAGACCTTGGATTTCTTCGCCCCCTTGGCCTCCCGCCTCGGGATACACAAAATCCAAGCCGAGCTTGAAGACCTGTCGCTGTTTTACATAAACCCCATTGAGTATGAGACCATCCGAAGCGCCCTTACCCAAACCAGGAATAACCGACTCGAATTCGTGGAGGAAGTCAAGGTCTATCTCACCAAAAAAATGGCCGAAATGAGCATCCCTTGTTTAATCGAAGGGCGCCCCAAGCACATATTTAGCGTTTTTAGGAAGATGACCGAACAAAATCTGCCCTTGGAGCAGATCTACGACTTGATGGCCTTTCGAATTATCGTCGACGACGTGCAACAGTGTTACAACGCCTTGGGTGTCATCCATACCATCTTCAAACCCATCCCCGGCCGCTTCAAAGACTACGTCAGCCTCCCCAAAAGCAACGGCTATCAATCCCTCCACACCGCCGTCATCGGCCTTGACAGCAACAGAATGGAAATTCAGATTAGGACCAAGGCCATGCACCTTTACGCCGAGGAAGGCATCGCCGCCCATTGGCGCTATAAGGAAGGCGGGGTCACCTCCCCCGAGGAACTGGACCGGATAAACGCCCTAAAAAAAATCATCAATTGGCAAAACATCTCGGATCCCGCCGCTTTCCTAAGCTCGTTAAAGGAATCCCTGGCCCCGGACAAATTCATATACCCCATGACCCCAGCCGGAATGCCCTTGGAACTTCCGGCCGGGAGCACGGTCTTGGATTTCGCCTACTCGGTTCACACCGACGTTGGTAACCTATGCCATGGGGCCACGGTCAACGACGCCATGCGCCCCATCCGACATACCTTAGAGAGCGGGGACGTTGTGAAGATCATTACCGGCACCACTCCCAACGTCAAGCCCGACTGGCTAAGATACGTCGTTTCCCCCAAGGCCAAATACAAGATCCGCCAGTTTTTGTCCGCCCAGGAGAGAAAGGAAAACACCAAAAAGGGCGAGGAAGCCATCAAGGGCGCCATGACCCGCCACAAGCTCTCCAAGGCCAAACTAAGCCCCAACGTTTTGGCGGATCTGGGCTACGCCACCCTTGACGATCTTAACTTGGCCGTGGGCACCGGTCGGTTAAAAATCAAAACGATCATCGACGCCATTAAACCCGGTCTCGAGGTGACCCCTCCCGAGCCGGAAAAACCCCTAACCCTGCCCGTCACCCCCAAACACGTAAACGAACGCCTAACGCCCATGATCCTGGTTGACGGCCAAGAAAACATCTCCGTCAACTTTCCCAAATGCTGCTGTCCCATGCCGGGCGAACCCATCGTGGGCTTTTTGACCCAGATAAAAGGGGTCTCCATACACTCGGCCAACTGTCCCTCCTTGGCCGCCCTCGACAAAACCCGGTTCGTCTCGGTTTCTTGGGCCAACAGTCAGCCCCTGGACACGGCCACTGACATCTTTATCAAGGTTAAACTCTTTGACGCCAAATACCTAACCAACGTCATCGCCACCATGGTCGAACATTCGGCCAGGATCGCCGAGTTTCAGCAGTCAACCGAATACCCCAACCAGCTCTGGTTTAGGGTGCCGGTCAAAGACTATTCCCAGTTGCAAGAACTGCTAAACGCCCTCATGGCCCTAAAGTATGAAGTCCATCAGGTGGAACGCTTCCAGCCTCCCTTCATACCCTTTCCCGCGGACACTCCCTAAGGCGCCGACCCCATGAGCGCGCAGACCCAAACCCCTTCTTTTAACCGGCCCGACGGCCTTGGCCAAGGCCGGGATTTTGAGTCCCGGCCCAAGGCCCGGGACCGCCAAGGATCGATTACCCAAGGCGATCGCCTCCGCCTTAAAGACCTAAGCCCGGCCGAGATAACCCAACGACTCCTGGCCATTGGCGAAAAAAAACATCGGGGCGCCCAAATTTCCAAGTGGCTTTTCCAAAAAGGCGCCAACTCGTTTGACGAAATGACCGACGTCTCCAAGCCCTCCAGGGCCAAATTCGCCGAACTTTTTTCGGTGGAGCCCCTGCTCGCCCCGGTCCATGACCAAGCCGAACCCTCGGGGGCCAGGCGCCTTCTTTGGAAACTCCAAGACGATCTTTTCGTCGATAGCGTAATCATTAAGGCCAACAACTCCGACCACCTCACCCTATGCGTTTCCACCCAAGTGGGTTGCCGCATGGGCTGCCGCTTTTGCCGAACCGGCACCCTGGGCCTTAAACGAAACCTAACCCCCGGCGAGATTATCGGGCAACTGATCTGGGCCAAAAAACTCACCCCCAAAAATGGGCCAAAAATCACCAACGTCGTTTTCATGGGCATGGGCGAGCCCCTGGACAATCCCCAAAACGTCTTAAGGGCCCTGGACGTCATGACTTCGCCCGATTACCAGGCCCTCCCGATGAGGGGCGTAACCCTTTCCACCGTTGGCGCCATCCCCCAATTGCGCGAAATAATCGACTCGGGACGGCTAAAGGCCCGCCTGACCATTTCCCTGGGTTCGGCCGTGGAGGAGACCCGAAGCCGCCTCATGCCCGCGAACCTCAAATGGCCCCTATTCGAGCTAAAAGAGGTCCTCCGGGACTTTCAGCGCCTCCAACCATCTAACCGCATTACCTTTTCCCTGGTCCTCCTTTCTGGCGTGAACGATTCCCTCGACCAGGCCAAACAACTCTCAAAGTTTTTAACGGGCCTAAAATCGAAAGTTAACCTCATCCCCTTCAATCCCTGGCCCGGCGCGCCTTTTGACCGCCCCAGCCCCCAATCCATCGAAAGCTTCCAAAACTTTCTCCTCGATAAACACCACACCGTCCAAATCCGCGACACCAAGGGCGCCTCGATTAACGCCGCCTGCGGCCTCCTGGTGGGCGAACGAGTGTCCTAAACGCTCCCCCAAAAAAACCTCGCCCCACTAAATTTCACTTTGACAATATCCCCCTCATTGATATTATCTTACTGACACTTATCCCTCGCGCTAAATATCATTTTAATAATATCCCTGACTTAATATCTTATCATTATTATCTATCTGATATTATCTTTATGATATTTACCCATCGCGCCCTTACCCCAAGCTCCCCGCTCCCATCGCCCCCCAATGGGGCCGGCAGTTCTTTTCCCCGGTTAAATGTCATTTTGATAATATCACTGACTTAAAATCCTATCGTTATTATCAATATGATATTATCATGTTGATACTTAACCCTGGTTCCCTAAGCGCCAAACCCAGACTAACCGCCTCGCTAAATCCCAATGGGTTCGCCAGTTCATTGACCGGAGCGCTAAAGGTCACCTTGATAATATCAATTTCTTAATATCATCATGATATTATTTTTATGATATTATCTTATCGACACTTATCTCATGACCCTAAGTCCTTACCCCAAGCTTCCCGCTTCCATCGAAGCCCCAATAGGGCCGCCAGAGCATTCCACCCGATTAAATATCGGTTTGATAATATCCCCATGACAATCGGTGGGCCGTTTTGGCCAAGGGCCCAGTAGTCCAGGGCCCCCGACAATTTATCTTCTTGACAAGAGGCTTTAAGGCTGGTAGAGAATAGAAAGTTATTTTAATTTTGATATTAACCATTACTCGACAAGGGGGAAGCTCATGGGCGCCTTAGCTGGAAAAGGCATTTCGGCCGGGATTTCTCGAAACTTCCAAAACCAGGCCCTGACCGACCGAAACGTCACCTTGGCTTCCGACGCCCCCAATGGGCCGGAATCGGCTTTGGCCCAAACGGCGCCTTTGCCGGAAAACTCCCCTGAACCCCTGGTGGCTTGGCCCTTTAGCTTAGGGGTAAGATCAGGTTTGGAATCCTTCCCCATAGCCATTGAACTTATCGTCCTAAGCCATGAGCTTAAGCAAGGCCCCCTGTCCAAGAAAGGCCAAGAAATACCCGAGCTGAAAGTTTTGTTTAACCGTTTTAGTGCCTCCCAGCCCCCGAGATGGGAACTCCCCAAACGGTTTTTGGCGCCTTCGGCCACGCAGCCCCTTGACGAGCTGGCCTTGTCCTTGGCCCAAGAAATTACCGGCGTCCAAGATCCTTACATTGAACAATTACTCACTTACTTAGACACCGGGGAAGTTTTTCAGACAAAATACCTCTCCTGCGCTTATTCGGTCGTGATTCCGACCCCCTTGCCGCCAAAAATCCACAACCTAAGTTGGGTGAGCCTAGAAGGCGACCTAAAGGCCCTCACCTTGGATTTTCCGGCCATCGAGCAAAGCCCGGCCCTCGAGGCCGAGGCTAAGTCCCCAGGCTTTAACGACTTTCCGCCCATCGAGGCCGCCCTAAAGTCGATTCGAAAAAACATAGTCCAAGCGAAGTTACTGACCAACCTTTTGCCCCAGCCCTTTAGGATCCGCCATCTCCAAAGCCTGATTGACCTTTTGCGAGGCCAAGAATCAAGCGGCCCAAATTTTAGGCGGTTCATGGCCCCGAAACTTATCCAAACCAACGAATTAGTCACGGATAGAAGTTGCCGCCCTTCCAGGCTGTTTCGTTTTAGGGACTTAGGCTAACCTTAGGTCGCGCCGATCTTTACCGAGCCTTAAAACGCGCCTTAGGCAAACACCGACCACCTTTTCCGTGGCCGTTTTTCTCCCCTCCCCCCCCCGGGCCAAAAATATTCCGGCCACTGGCCGGAACGTTCAATCGGGTCCCAAAATCCTGGACCTCACCCCCATTCGAAAAATCCTCGTAAACGGGTCTAATAGCCCCACGGCGGCCTCCCTCGGCCAAATTGGCACTTGGATAGCTGCCAGGGCTCACGATCGCCCCTAGGCCCCAATACGGCCGTTTACGGCCCAGCCCAAAAATCGCCCCTTGGGCCAAAATAGCCCCACGGCGGCCTCCCTCGGCCAAATTGGCACCTTGGATAGGGACCAGAGCTCACGATCGCCCCTAGACCCCAATACGGCCGTTTAGGTTTTGCCGTTTTTGTTAGATTTGAATATATCAACTTTTGAGCAAAAGAAAAATAGCCTTTTTTAAAGAATTAAGTAAATTTTTAAGGCTTGGTCAATGGGTTGGCTTAGGCGGGGCACGGGCGGGAATTACGGGCAGGATTTTGGGGCCTTTTGGGGCCTGGGGCGGGGGCAAGGGCCAAGATTAGGGGCAGGATTATTTGGAAAGCGCGGCATGGGCAAGGTTGGGGTTTTTGGGCAAGGCGCGGGCAAGGCCCGGGCGAGGCGCGGGCGAGGCGGGGGCAAGGCCCGGGCGAGGCGCGGGCAAGGCGGGGGCGAGGCGCGGGGGGAGGTTTTTGGAAGGAGTGGGGTTTTTAGTGCCTGATTGGGGGATCGTCCTCGAAGTCGGGGCCGCCGTGTCCATCGTCGTCGTAGTCGTCGAGGCCGTCGTCTTCGAGGCCGTCCTTGGGGGACATGTATTGGGTGAGTTGGTAACCTTTGATTTTCTCGGCCAGGGTTTTGCGGCTAATGCCCAGGAGTTTGGCGGCTTTGTTTTTGACCCCGTGGGTAAAGTCCAGGGCGTTTATGATGGCGTTTTTCTCGGAATCCTTGAGGGAAACCGGGGCCCGGGACTGGTCGGAGGCGCCATGTTTGCGGGGAAGATCGGCGGTAATCAATTCGGGCAGATCGTTTTCGGTGACTTGGTCCGAGGTCATCATGACCACCACGTATTCCATGCAGTTTTGCAATTCCCGGATGTTTCCGGGCCAGGGGTGGTTTAGGAGGATGTCCATGGCTTGGGGCGTAAAACCGCTGACCTCGCGGCCGTTTCTAAGGGCGTATCTTTGGAGGTAGTAATTGGCCAGTTCCGGAAGGTCCTCGAGCCTCTCCCTAAGGGAGGGGACGCGGATCTTGAAGGTAAAACGGTGGTAAATGTCTTCGCGGAAATGGCCGTCGCGCACTTCCTTTTCCAGCTCGATGTTGGTGGCCGCCAAAAACCGGACGTCCACCTTTTCCACCTGATCGCTCCCCAGGGGCTGGATCTCGCGATCCTGCAAGGCCCTTAGGAGTTTGGTCTGGAAATCGGGCGTGGTTTCGCCTATCTCGTCTAGGAAAACCGTCCCGCCCTCGGCCGACTTTAAAATGCCTTGGCGATCGCCGACGGCCCCGGTAAAGGCCCCCTTGCGGTGCCCAAAAAGGCTATCCTCCACGGCTTCCTTGGAAACGGCCGAACAGTTGCAAGTGGCGAAGACTTGGTTGGCCCTGGGGCTTTTGCTCCAAATGAGCCTGGCCACGACTTCCTTCCCCACCCCGCTCTCCCCGGTGAGTAAGACGTTTGACATGGTCGGGGCGATGCGATCGACCAACTCGAGGATTTTCCTAAAGGACGGGCTTTTGCCGACGATGATGTTCTGCTCGCCCAGAAGGCCCGCTTCCTTGGCTTCCTTTAGCTTAAAGTGTTCCAAGACGCGTTCAACCTTAAGCTTTAGGATGTCGATTTCTATGTCGCCCTTAATCAAAAAGTCGTAGGCCCCGTCTTTGATGGCTTGGACGGCGTCGGGCACGGTCGCGTAACCGGTTAGCATTATGACGGGCGTTTGGGTGTTTAAGGAATCGCCCTTAAGGCTTTCGATGGGCTCGCACCTCTGGTTCTTCTTTATAAACGACAGCGCCTGCAGGCCGTCGAGGCCATCCATCTTGATATCCATGATGATTAAGTCAAAACGCTTTTTGAGGCAAAGTTTCACGGCCTCGAAACCGTCCTTGGCCGCGGTCATGTCATAGCCCCAATCCTTGAAGATAAAGCTAAAGGCCGTCCGGTGATCGACATCATCGTCAACCAAAAGAATGGATGTTTTTGCCATAACCAAAAGCCGTTCCGGCTGGGTTTAAACCACCCGCCGAATGTCGGCCCTCCTTTCAAGCGTTTAAAGCGTTTAAGCGTTTTTGGGGATTTAAGGGTTTTAAGAGACGCTGGGAATCCCGGCGCTGGTTAGCCAAGGTTAGCTTTTTTTTCTTGGCAAGAAATTTAGGCGAACCTTGGGCTTTGAAATCACTGGGCCCCCAGGTAAGCGTCAATTACCAAGGGATTATTTAACAAGTTTTCGGCGCTGTCTTCAAGGACCAAGTTGCCCACGTCCAGGACGTAGCCGCGATGGGCCAGTTTCAAGGCCGCCCGGGCGTTTTGTTCCACCAAGACCACGGTCACCCCGGACTTATTTATGTCCCTTATGGCTTGGAAGATGGTCTTAACCAACAAGGGCGCCAGGCCCAGGCTGGGTTCGTCCAATAACAATAAGGTCGGCTCGGCCATGAGGGCCCGGCCGATGGCCAGCATCTGCTGTTCGCCCCCGGAAAGGGTTCCGGCCATTTGGTTGCGCCGTTCGTCCAAGCGGGGAAAGAGCCCAAAAACCTTTTCGAGCGAGGCCTCTATGCCTTTTACCCGGGTAAAGGCCCCCAGCCGGAGGTTTTCCTCCACGCTCATGGGCCCAAAAACCCTTCTTCCCTCCGGGGCTTGGGTCACGCCCCTTTGGACCACTTCATGGCTCCTAAGGGTATCCAAGCGCTCGTTTTTAAACAAAATCGACCCGGATTTTGGCCTAACCAAACCGCTTATGGCCATGAGGGTCGTGCTTTTTCCGGCCCCGTTGGCCCCCAATATGGTCACGAGCTCGCCTGGCTTAACGCTAAGGCTAAGCCCATGGAGGGCTTCCACCCCGCCATAAGAGACCTTAAGATCGATTAATCGCAGCATCCCCAGCCCTCAGTCGTCATCGTCAAGGCCCAAATAGGCCTCGATGACCTTGGGATTGTTTTGGATTTCTTGGGGCGTCCCTTGGGCGATCAAAATCCCGTTTTCCATGACCAGCACTTGATCGCAAACCGACATGACAAAACCCATGTCGTGTTCAATGAGTAAGACGGTTATGTCCCTTTTTCTAATGAGGTTAATTAGTTCCCTAAGTTCAAAGGTCTCTTGTTCGTTCATGCCCCCGGCCGGTTCGTCCAAAATCAAAAGCTTGGGTTCCGTCGCCAGGGCCCGGGCAATCTCCAAGCGCCTTTGGTCGCCGTAGGCCAAAGATCCCGCCGTGGCCTTCCAAAGGCCGGCCAAGCCCACAAACTCCAGTTCCCCCATGGCCCGTTCTATGACCAGCCTCTCCTCGCGGCGCTGGCCCGGGAGGCGCAAAAGGGAAGCCACCAAGCCCGAACGCATGCGGCAATGGCAGCCCGAAAGGACGTTTTCCAAAACCGAGAGGCCTTGGAAAAGCCTGATGGTTTGGAAGGTTCGGGCGATGCCCAAGGCCACGATCCGGTGCGGGCTAAGCCCCCTAATGGAGTGGCCGGAAAAAAATATATGGCCGTCGTCTGGTTTTATGGAACCGGTGATGAGGTTAAAAACCGTGGTCTTGCCGGCCCCGTTGGGCCCTATTAGGCCAACCACGGCCCCCCGGTCCACGCCGCAGGAAACCCCGGCCACGGCCACGAGGCCGCCAAAAGTTTTCGTCACGCTACTTAAAGACAAGATCTGCATAAAAAAGACCGAACCGTCAAACCCCGCCCCGGGCGGGGCGTTCGTATTTTGGATGGAAACAATCGCCCAAAACGTTAGGCCCCGTTTTCTTCGGGCGGAGCGTTTTGGGGCTTGGCCACTGGCGGCGCCCCGCCGTTGGGTGGGCGTTTGCCGTTGGGGCCGTTGGTTTCCGGTTTTGGGAGCTGGGCTAGGCGATCGGCCCAACCCGGCGGAAGTTTGTAATGGGCCTGTTTGGAAGGAAGTAACCCTTGCGGCCTAAAGATCATCATGACCACCAGGGCCGCCCCAAAGACCAAGAGGCGTTTGTCCTCAAAACCCCTGAAAAACTCGGGTAGGCCGATGACCAAAAAAGAACCCAAAAGAACGCCTTTCTGGCTGCCCTTGCCGCCCAAAATGACTATGGTAAAAAGGAGCACCGATTCGCTAAAAACGAAGGTCTCGGGGCTTATGGTGCGCATGCGGCTGGCGAAAATGGTCCCGGCCAAGCCCGCCCAGGCCGCCCCGACCACGAAGGCCATAAGCTTATAGCGGGAAGTGTTGACGCCCATGTTTTCGGCGGCCACGGTATCTTCCTTGATAAACTTTCGGGCCCGGCCGAAACGGGAGTTTTCCAGCCAATGAAAAAGGAGAATGGTTAAACCGACCACCGTCCAAATGAAATAAAAAAAGTGTTTGGGACTGGTTATCCGAAAGCCAAACAAGCTGGGCCTGGCGATGCCAACCAATCCATTGGAGCCCCCGGTCAGCCCGAAGATGTTGTTGGTTAAGGCGATCCTGACGATCTCGACGATGCCGATGGTCACGATCAAAAGGTAATCGCCCCTTAGGTGAATGATGGGCCAAGCCAGGATCAAGGCCACAAAACCCGCGGCCAGGGTGGCCACGGGCATGGTGGCCATGATCGACCAGCCGTAGGTCAAGTTCAGTATGGCCGTCGAGTAGGCCCCGATGGCGAAAAAGGCCGCGTGGCCCATGTGGAACATGCCCGCGTGGCCCAAAATAACGTTAAGGGAGAGGGCCAGTATGGTATAGAGGCCAACGGTATTTACGACGTCAAGCCAGTAAGGGGTCGATCGCCCAACCAGGGTACTTAGTATCATCGGCAAAAAGGCGAAGATCAAGATCCCCAGGGCGGTCAAGATTCCGTAAAGTGGGCTTGATTTGGGGCCGTTTGGGGCCTGGGCCCGATTGCCCGCTTGGTTATTGGCCGCCTGATTATTGGCCGCCTGACTGCCCGCCTGACTGTCCGCCCGGTCTGAGGCTTGGCCCGCCGCCTGGGCGGGCTGGGCGGGCTGGGGATGGCCGTTATTTTGGGTCATAATTTCTCGGCCACCCTTTCCGGGAGTAGGCCCGTGGGCCTAAAGACCAAGATCATGATTAAGACCACGAAAGTTAAGGCGTCTTTCCAGGCCACGGAAACGTAGCCTTCGCCCATGGCCTCAAGTAGGCCCAATAGGAGCCCCCCGACCATGGCCCCGGTGATGTTTCCGATTCCCCCGATGATGGCGGCGGTAAAGGCCTTGAGGCCGTACATCTGCCCCATGTGGTAGTTTATTTGGCCGTAGTAAAGCCCGACCAAAAGGCCGGCCAAACCGCCCAAGGCCGGGCCGATTATGAAGACCAGGGCGATGACCTTCCTAACGTCAATGCCCATGAGCTTGGCCGCCCCTTGGTCGATGGCCGAAGCCCTGATGGCCAACCCCAGGCGGGTCCGATGGATAAAGGCGTGGAGGATGGCCATGACCACGATGGCGGCCACGAAAACCAGCAAACGGACCAGGGGCAGGTTGAAATTTCTGATGTGAAAAACGACGTTGGGGAGTAGGTCCGCCCCAAAGGCCCGGTACTGGGCGCCCCATTTGAGCATGATGGCGTTTTGCAGAAATATGCTGGCCCCCAAGGCCGAGACCACGGCCGCCAAACGGTCGGAATGCCTTAAGGGACGGTAGGCCACCCTTTCCAAAAGGTGCCCGGCCAAGGCCACGAGTCCCAAAACCATGATCATCGAAAAACCGATGGCCATGGGCGGCCCCAAACTTCCGGCCAGGCCCAGGGTAACCAGGATCGTGTAGCCAAAATAAGCGCCCAGGGTAAAAAGTTCGCCGTGGGCGAAATTTATGAGCTTCATTACCCCGTAGACCATGGTGTAACCAAGGGCGATCAGGGCGTAGATACTGCCCCTGGTCAGGCCGTTAGAGAGCTGCTGAAGAAAGAAATTTAAATCGTACATCAAAAAAAGCCAAAACCCAAAGAAGAACTAACCAAAGGCCCGGGCCAGGGCGCGACCAGAGGGGCCCCATCTAAAAGCCCAGGCCAAAAGCCCACGCGGGGGGGGGAAGCGTAAAAACCTTACGCTTCCCCCCTGGGATGGGCAAAACCGTTTTTAGGCGGCTTACTGGATTATGAAGTCGCCCGAGGGCGCGATCTTGTAGAGCCTGTAGACTTCGCCCACGCGGTCGCCGTTTTGGTCAAAGGCGATGGGGCCGCTTAGACCCTGGTAATCCTTAAGCCCGGTTTTTAGCCACTCGGCCATTTTTTCGGGATCCGGGCCCACGGCCTTGATCGCTTCGACCAGGACCAAAAAGGCGTCGCCGGCCAATACCGCCCAGGTGGAGCTGGGCAGGGCGTTATGCTTTTTTTGATAGGTGGCCATGAACTTGGTCGCGGCCTCGGTTTTCATGTCCTGGAGGGCCGGGGGGCTCACGAAATAATAGCCGTCGGCGGCTTCCTTTCCGGCGATCTCAACGATGGAGGTGTTATTGGTGGCGTCCCCGCCAATCATGGGAACGTCAAAACCCAGTTCGCGCTTTTGCCTTAAAAGCAGGCCCGCTTCCGGGTAGTAACCGGTAAAAACGATGACCTCGGGGTTGGCCGCTTTTATTTTGGTTAAGCTGACCGTGTAGTCGCGTTCGCTGGGAACGATGGAGTCGTAATAAACCTCTTCCACGCCGATGGACTTAAAAATTTCCCTGGTTTCGTCGGCCAGGCCTTTGGAGTAGGAGGTATTGTCATGAACCAAGGCCACTTTGGTAAAGCCGAGATTTTTGACGTTATTGGCCAAAACCTTGCCCTGCTCGTCGTCCCTAGGGCAGGTCCGGAAAAATTTCTTTAAGCCCTTTTCTGACAAACTTATTTTGGTGGAACCCGTGGCTATTTGGATGACCCCACCCTCGTCGTAGATATTTTGGGTGGCTTCCGTAATCGAGGAACCGTAAGTGCCGACCACGGCCACGACGCCTAAGGTCAAAAGTTTCTGGGCGGCCAAACTGGCCGTATTGGGGGTTCCGCCATCGTCACCCACTTCGACTACCACCGGGGTGCCGTTGATGCCGCCGGCCGCGTTAATGTCCTCGGTCAAAATCTCTACCACCTGGACCATGCCTTCGCCTTCCGAGGCCCAGCCACCGGTGATGGGCCCCATGAGACCAATGGCGATGGGATCGGCCGCCACGGCCATGGAAACGGGACTCATTAGAAAAAAACAAGCGGTCAAACTAAGACAAAGACAAATAAATTTTCTCATCGCATCCACCTTGGTGAAAATGTTAAATCGCCAAACAAAGCGATAGACCTTGAAGGCCAACGATTCTCCCTTCGGCCCAAACGGTTGGGCCCATCGCCGGCTTTCGTTAATTTTTTTTTTACCGGTCGCCCACGTCCGGAACTTACCTGGCCAAAATCCAAGGCCATAACCCAAAGCCTTGACCCTAAGGATCGCCGCGGCGGCCCTTGGGATCAGGGCTTAATGCGACCACCCCTTAGGCGCGCTTGGCCCGCCTAAAGGGGGGGGAAAAGTTAGGCCGAAGCGAAAAAAGCCTTTTGGGCCTTGACGTTCATCCAAACGTCGGCCTTGGAGCTTATCTCAAAGGGCGAATGCATGGAGAGGATCGGGGGTCCGCAATCGACCACGCTGATGCCATGGTAGGCCATCAAATGGGCCACCGTGCCTCCGCCGCCCTCTTCCTGCTTACCCAGGAGGGTGCTTTGCCAAATCACCGAGGCCTCGTCGAAAAGACGCCTAATCAAGGCCATGTATTCGGCCCCGGCCTCGGAAGCCCCGTATTTTCCGGCGCTGCCGGTGTAGCGAACCAAGCAAGGCCCGTGACCCAGGAGGCCGGAATTTAAGTCGTCATGGACTTCCTTAAAGGTCGGATCGACCGCGGCTTCCACGTCGGCGGAGATGGCCCTACTTCCGGCCAAGGCCACCTGGACGTTATTCCAGGAGGGATCTTTACCCACGGCGCCCAGGGCCGCCGCGGCCAGCCGCATGATGAAATTGCTCTCGGCCCCGGTGGAGCCGTAACTGCCGATCTCTTCCCGATCGTAAATGACCGCCAATAAGGGGCGGCGCGGTTTTTTCTGGGCCAAAAGCGCTTTCACGGCGCAAAAAACGCTTAAACGGTCGTCTTGCGCGTAGCCGCCGATCATGGAGGCGTCAAAACCCACTTCCCTGGCCGGCCCGGCCGGAACCAGCTCGAGTTCCGACGAGATCAGATCGTCTTCCTTAATGCCCCAGCGGTTTTCCAGGATCTTTAAAAGGGCCCCTTTCACGGCCGATTTTTCCTTGGCCTTAGGCAGGGGCTTGGAATTGGCCAAAACGTTTAGCCTTTCGGCGGGGAAGGCGTCGGCCAATCTTTTTTCCCTCTGCACCTTGCGATCCAGATGCGGCAAGATATCGGTTATGGTCAAAACCGGATCCCCGGGCTCTTCCCCCAAACGAAGTTCCACGTGACGGCCGTCTTTGAGGGCGCAAAAGCCCCAAATGGCCAAGGGCCTGGCCAGCCACTGAAACTTTTTTAGCCCGCCGTAAAGGTTACTTTTGAGTAGGCCCAGTCCCGAATCCTCATAAACGCATTTGGGTTTCAAATCAAGCCTGGGCGCGTCCCCATGGGCGACGATCAAATTGAAACCGTTTAAGGGATCTTCCTTGCCCGGGACGAAAAGCCCCAAAAGTTTGCCGTGGTGGCGTAACCAGCCGCCCCGTTTGACGGCCGAACCGCCCTTTAAGTCCACGAAGCCGCATTGGGAAACTTTTTCCAAAGTCAGATCGCTTACGACCCTTTCCGTCTTGGCTTTGGTTAAAAAATCCATGTATTCGGTGGCCAATTCTTCCACTTCGGCCTTCTCCGAATCCTTAATATGCTCCCATATGGGTTTCTTTTTTTCCTTAGGGTCAGTAACTTCGGCTTCGACCTCCGGGCCGTTTTCCTTTTCGTTCATTTCACTCACACCGAAAAACCCCGACGACCAAAACGCCAGGGGCAAATGTTAACAAGGGCCAACCATGGGCCAACCAAGAGCCTAGCCAAGGGCCAAGCGAATCCAAACCCGGCCAATCCGGCCAAGGGCCAACCTCGCCCGAGGCGGCCAAATGGGCCAAAGGCGCGGGAGAAAAATCGTTTTTTTTGGGTTCCGTTCGCGAGGGAAGGTAACGTTTGATCCCTATGGGCGGCTTAATTCGTGGCGGATTGGGAATCTTGGTCTCGAAACAAAAATACCTGCCAATGGCGGCATCGCCGGGAGGCAACCACGCCAAGGGAAGTCGCGGGACTGTAAACGCTAAATAATATCACGAATCGCTTTACAATTCCAAAAAATAATAACTTGACTACGAAGTTTGACCCCTTGGCCCCGGGGCGCCCAAAAGACCTTCGCTTACCCTGGCTTTATAAACCCCAGCCCCTTTGGTCAAAAGCCTTAAAAAAACCCTCCGGGCGGGGCCAACAAGGCCTTCGCCCGAAGGGGCAAGATTATTGAAACCGGGCTAAGCCAACAAGCTTGGGGCCAAGCTTGGGGCCAAGCCAAAAACTTGGCCAAGGGCTGGGCCTAGGCCTGAGCCTAGGCCTGAGCCTAGGGTTTTTTGGGCCCGGGCTTTTTGTCCGAGGCCTTGAGGTTTTGGAGTTCCTCAAGGGTGAGCGAGATGTCCCAGATCATGTCCCAGATAACCCCCATGAGGGTGGAGAGCTCCTGGCTCTCGATAATTAGGGCAAACCCTTCGCCGCCGGCCATCAGGATGGCCATTTTTTGGTCGTAGATGTAGAGATCCGGGCAGTGGGGCGGGATCATTTTGGGAAAATAGCGAACCTCCCTTAGGTGGGGATCGCCGGCCAGGGCCGCGGGTTCGGCCATGTCGGCCTCCCTGGTCCTGATGGCCCTGGAGCGGATGCCCTTTTGGAGCCGCCTTTGGACCGAACGCTTAACCGGGGCCTGGCCTTCCACGGCCAGCTGGGCGTCGAGGGATCCAAAGTAACGGTAGCTATCGCCGGTGACGTTAACGAGCTCTTCAAAGACCGTGGGCACGGCCACGGCCCCCTCAAAGTAGCTAATCCTGGGATTGGCCGAACCCGCGCCGTATAAGGCTTGGAGTTCGGGCATTAACTGCTGAATGTCCCTTAGGCGATCCTCGGCCAGCCTGTTTAAAATGACCGGGTCGGTGGCCTTGTAACGCCTTTTGGTGCCCTTAAAGTCAATGCTAACCATGTTTTTGGACAATAGCTGTTGCATCAAGGCGTAGACGTTACTGCGGGTAAGCCCGGTAACCGAGGCCAGCTGGCTGGCCGACTGGACCCCGGACTTAAGCACGGCCAAGTACAGCGTGGTGAGATTTTTATTCAAACCCAGGGAATCAAGGTTTTTTTCAGTGATCATATATTCATCCAAGGCGCGAGCGCCGATAAAAAAAGTCCAACCGAATGGGAAAAAAGTTTTACCCACTAAAACGCCTTTGGGGGCCAAACGCCTAGCCAAAAAAACCAAAACCAACATGGAATGGTTTAAGTTGGGATTTTTAGCAAACTTTCCCAAAAGCTCTTAACTTTAAGCTGACGGACATAAAAAACCTTTTCAAAACCAACCCAACGTTAAGCCCAAATACCCCCGAAAGCCTTTCCAAAGCGCCCTTAATCCAAAGCCGCCTTACCCCCAAAAGCTTTTCCAAAAAAGGCTTAATTTAAGCTGTTTTTGTCAAAAAGGTTACTTAAGTTTATGCCAAAAAGCTATTTACCTGGCATCCTCCTATGTTTAATGATACCTCCGCTTTAAACTTATTTTTCTTTTTCACTAAGACAAGCAAAACACGAATATTAAAACCCATCAAATTAAAAAAATAACTAAATAGGCTTATTGTATCAATTCATTGGCGTCAGAACCAAAGGGTCACTTTTTTTACCAACCCAGCGGCCCCCTCTAAGGCGATTGGGGAGCGAACTGGCCAGCGAACTGGCCAGGGATCTTTTTTAAATACCGTTATACATGTTTTTGCGTCAAAGTTCAAATATATTTTGATTATTTTGAGACTTATATTCGACCTTACCATTGATTAAAAGTTTTGAGACAAAAAAGACAATAAAATCCGTTACCTATAGAGATTAAACCGAGCCAAGTCGGGTAAGTCAATCCCGCCAAGACCTTTAGCGGTCACCTTTCCATTGTTTGGCTTAGTCGCGGCCAACAAACGGAAAGGGTTTTTTCGTCGCCCCTTTGAAAATCTCGCCAGAAAACCGCGGGCAAAAACCATGTTCGGGAAACTTGGCCGGGAACCTTGGCCGGGAACGTTTGGCCAATAACCATGGCCGGGAAATGGGTCCGAGAACCAAGGCCGATAAACTTGGCCGGGAACGTTTGGCCAAAAAGCCTGGGCGCGTTCGAAACG
>JAITLH010000188.1 GCA_031277995.1 Deltaproteobacteria bacterium | reverse complement strand
GCGGCGCCAAGGCCGGCGACGAGGTGGTTATTTTGGGCGCCCAGGGCGACCAATTCATCGGGGCCAACCTGATAGGCGCTTGGGAAAAAACCTCGGCCTACGAAATACTTTGCCATCTGGGCCGGCTTAATCCCAGGACCTACAAAAAAAGCGCCGGGGCCAAAGGCCACAAAAAGCGATCCTAGCCCCCAAAAGCCAATGGGCCAAGGCCAAAGGGCTTTTGGCCGCGAGGCCAGGGCCCAAGGGGCCAGGGCCGGCCGATTTTTCGGGTCAACAACTAGAAGAAAACTTAGGTTAGAAAAAAAACAAAAATGAAAGAAACACTTAGAAGCCTTATCGTTTCAGCTTTGGACAAAATCGCCGCCCAAAAACAATGGCCGGCCGATTTGGACCTGGGGGGCTTTATCTTGGAGGAACCCAATAACCCCCAGTTTGGCCATTTGGCCAGCAACGCGGCCATGGTTTTGGCCAAAAAGGTGGGCCTAAAGCCCAGGGATTTGGCCGATCTCATCGTCCAAACCATTGGCCAAGGAAGCGAGCTTATCGAGTCCATGGAAGTGGCCGGACCGGGGTTTATAAATTTTCGCTTTTCCAATAAGTTTTGGGCCAAGACCCTGGAAAACGTCTTGTCATTGGGCCCGGATTTCGGGCGCGACAACGCCCCCAAGGGCCGGGTTTTGGTCGAATACGTCTCGGCCAACCCCACCGGGCCCCTGCACGTCGGCCACGGCCGCGGGGCGGCCCTGGGAGACGCCTTGGCCAGGATTCTTTCTTTCGTTGGTTATGACGTCGGCTGCGAATATTACGTTAACGACGCCGGCCGCCAGATGAGGATTTTGGGAAACTCGGTTCTGGTTAGGCTAAACGAGCTTATGGGCAAAAAAGTCGAAATACCCGCCGATTTCTATCGGGGCGATTACATAACCGACATCGCCCGCGAGGCGGCCCCCAGTTTGGGCGAGGGTTTCGATAAATTGCCCGAAAACGAAAAGGTCGAGATCCTGACCGGACATGCCATCGGCGTTATCATGGCCGGAATTAAAAAAGACTTACGCGACTTTAAGATCCGTCACGACACTTGGTTTTCGGAAAAAAGCCTCTACGAGAATCATCTTGTCGAAAAAAGTTTTGACTTTCTAGAGAAACAAGGCCATACTTACCATAAAGACGGAGCCCTATGGTTTAAGTCAACAGCCTTTGGTGACGATAAGGATAGGGTATTGGTTAAGTCTGACGGCGAAATGACTTACTTCGCCTCGGACATCGCCTACCACAAGGAAAAATTCGATCGCGGCTATGACCAACTCATAGACATCTGGGGCGCCGATCACCACGGTTACATACCCAGGGTCAAGGCGGCCGTCTCGGCCCTGGGCCGCGACCCCGAAGATTTTTCCGTGGTCTTGGTCCAGTTGGTGAACTTACTTAGGGACGGCAAGGCCGTCAACATGTCCACCAGGCGGGCGGAATTCGTGACCCTGGAAGAGGTGGTGGCCGAGGTCGGGGCCGACGCGGCCAGGATTATCTTCCTAACCAGAAGCCACGAATCGGCGCTCGATTTCGATCTTGAGCTGGCCAAGTCCCAAAGCCGCGACAACCCGGTTTTTTACGTCCAGTACGTTTGCGCCCGGGTCAATAGCCTTTTGGGCAAGGCCCTTGAGGCCAAACCGGACCCGGAAGCGGCTAAGCTCCCGGTCGATCTGTCTTTGCTTTCGGCCAACGAGGAAATCGAGATCGTCAAAACCCTTTCGACCTTTCCGGAAACCTTACTGACCGTGGCCAAACGCCTGGAGCCCCATCTTTTGACCTCGTATCTCTCAACCCTGGCCAAGCTCTTTCACCAATACTACGGGGCTTACCGCTTGGTTGACGAAGACAATTGGCCCCTGACCCGGGCCAGGTTGGAACTGGCCAAGGCGGTTAAGCAAGTGACCGCGATTGGGCTGGATCTACTGGGGGTCACGGCCCCGGAAAAGATGTGACAAAAACCGCGTTTGGCCAATGGTTTTTAACCTTCGGCCAAACGTTAACTTATTTATTTAAATAAGTATTATATTTGTTTTCCCGATTGACGGGAATCGCTTTTTTTGGTTGGCCTTTTTTTAGTTTTTTCTTGGCTTTTTTATGGGCTAACCAAACTCTCATTGGCAAACCGAGGGCAGCATATGGGCGGAAACGACGCGGGCCAAAAAGACGAAAAAGTGAACGGGGAGAAAGTCCTGCCCGAATCGGCCACCTCAAAGTACACCACCGACAACGTGAGCCGAATGGTCGAAAGGCTTTTGACCAAAGAAACCACTTTTTTTGACCACTATCGCTTGAAAAACCTGGGCGGAAAAATCGAGAACGCCTCGGGGGCGACTTTCGTTAGCCCCGATACCCAAAAAAACCAGGTCTTCCCCTTTAACAAAGGCGGCCAAGGAAACGGCAACGGCCACGGCCTAACCCCGGCGGGCGCGAACGGCTCTTCCAAAAAAGCCGGGACCAATGGCGGCTCGAACGGCTCGGCCAAAGGCCCGCCCCTGGCCAGGGGCGAGGATGGCGGCTCGGTTACGGGTTCTGACTACGACACCCAAATAGGCTCGGTAAACGGGGCCTCGGGCGAATCGAACAAAACTTCCCAATCGCCCTTAAACCGATTACCAACCGACCTTTCCGAGGGCGGCCAAACCGAGGGCGAAAAAAACTACGGCCCCCCCGGCAAGGGTAGGTTTTTTGGCCGCAAAATAACCGAAACCCTAGGCGGCCTAAGCAAAGAACCCAGATGGCTGACCTCGCTTAAGTGGCTAACCCGCCTGTTTTTTTCTTTCATAGTTTTGGCTTGGATGTTCGTTTTGGGTTTTATCGTGGGCCGGGTTACCCTAACCGAGGACGAAAACGAACTAGCGGAAAAGATCCAATCCTCGGCCCTGGGCTCGTTTTTGGGCCTAAACCAAGACCCCGAAAACCTAGCCGCTCTCCAAGACGAAATCGAACCCCTCGATTCCGATTATCCGATCGTCATCGTCTCCCCCGATAGCCTGGCCCAAAACGAACCCCCGCAAGACCCCCCGCCACTTCCCCAAAGCGAAGCGCCCATCGACCTTAGGATCGCCCGAAACGAAAGCCCAACCGGCCAAGCCCCCATGGCCCAGACCCCGGCGGCCAACGACAATCCCAAACCCGCCCCCGAGACTCGATCCGCCTCGGCCGCCGCCCAACCGGCCCCCGGCCAATCGGCCCCCGGCGAGATTATCGGGACCGCGCCAAGCCAAGCTTCCAAGGCCCCCTCCCCCGCTGGCGAAAATAAGCCAAGGGCCGCTAGCCAAGAGCGCCCCCAAACCCCAAGCGCCTCGGCCGAGACGGGGCTTAACGGCCGCGGCGGGCCCATAACGCCCGAGAGCTCCCAGAGCCCGGACGCGGCCAGGGGACTGGCCAGTGTCGGGGCCAGTATCGGGGCCAGCATTGGGGCTAGCCTCGGGGCTAGCGACCAGGCCAAGGGCACGGCCGTGGGCACGGGCACGGGAAACGAAACGGCTTTGGGGCGGGGGGAGAAAAAAGACGCCGGGGAGGATTACTTCTGGCCGGCCAAACCCACCAAGAAGGGACTTTTCACCATCCAGGTGGGGGCGGTGGGAAACGAGGAAGCGGCCAAGGCCATGGTTAAAAAGTTTACCGATCTGGGCTTTGAGGACGTCTACTTTTACAGGACTTCCAGCGGGCGCTTTAACGTTCGGGTGGGCCGCTACGAAACGGAAATCCAAGGCAAAACGGCCGCCGTGGCCTTGTCGGTGGCCGGGGCCCACCAACCCTATCTCTCGAAATTAAACCCCTAAAAGGCCAAGGCGAAAAAATAATTTCGCCCCCATCTCGAGCCAAAAAATGAACCGATCCCGGGGAGCCGTAAAAAAAACGGCGGCCCGGGATCGGTTTTTTTATTTTTTAAGCGCTGGCGGCCATGGCCGAGGGGGCATGGGACCGACTCGCAAGGTAGGTCCGCTCGGTAGCCGGGATGATAACCGTGACCACGCCCTAGAGATTTCCTAACCGAATTTGGTCGGTTAGGTTTTCAATGAAATTTGCTGGGTTTCGTAAAGTGACTTATACTCACTTTCTGTAATAGCGGTGTCAAACAATCCAATATGTTCACCTTCATGCTTGTCCAATCCGGTATAATTAAGACTAGAGTCTTCATAACGCTTAAATTTATAAACAGCATCATTCATTAATGGCACATTAAATAGACCTAAAGATAAAAGTAACTCAAAATCATACACATTTAAGCCAGTAACTTTTTTAAAAAGATTTGGCTCTAATTGTGTTATCACATCTTTTAGACTATATTCCCTATAATCAGATAAATACATAAATATAGGTATACGAGTAGCAAATTTAATGAGTTTTTGTTGAATTATTTTACGCTTTTCCCTATACTCTTTTTCTTCTTTAGATAATTCTTTCTTTTCTTCTGGTGATAGTGGTTCACCTTGATTTTTTACTTTTTTCACTTTTTCAGTGAGGTTAATTATTCTTTGGATATCGTTATTGAGACTACGAAATCCTTCAATGCTCATTAAAGCTCGCATGGCCTCTTCGTTAGCGAGTAAACGAGAAAGCGTATCGTTATCAACTTTAACTAAAAGGGCGCTTTCCCAACGTCTGGCCAAGAGGGTAGCCGACGTTCCGGTTAAGGCAAAATCAAGAATTTCGCTGGCGTTGATTTCTTTCATGGTCGCGCCATCATAAGCGATAACCGGAAGAAAATTAATGAATTCCTCAACCTTTTTTTCCGGGTTTGTTTCATTGATGCTAAGCCGACAACTATAATCGGCGATTAGTTTTATGGCCCGATGAAGCGCGAAATCAAAGACATAACAAACATCTTTCATTATTTGACGTTGGCCATTTTCAAGGTCTATCGTCCAAGGGCTTTGTACCCTAAAAGCGGCCTGAAAGTAAGTTTCTGGCGTTGACAAGTTTCTCAACATAAAGATACCGGTCCAAGGCTTTACGGTCACGCCGGTAGTTAACTTGCCACAAGTAAGCGTGATGGTCTTTGTATGAAGCGGAGAATCCATGGATTTCAAAACCGGCTCCAAAGCAAGAATGCCCGTACCGGCGGATGGGCCAGCGGAAACATTAATTTTATAATCATTAAAAAAAACATTCACCCTTTGATTCATTAAATTGCGCATCGCGAAACAAGATGCAACATTGGGAAGGAACCAAAGAGTGTGGCTAAGAATATTAAGCAATCTTAAGTTTGAAAAAGGCATTTCAGGCTTTTTGGCCCCTAGAATGAGATCATCATTTGAAGTGCCCATATATGAACCACGAATGAGATCTAACCACTTTTGAACTGACTCTTCATGCACGAACTTAGCGTTATCATTTGTGCCTGTCGCCGAAAAGAAAACGTTTAGATCGAATTCATTGAATTCTCCTTTAGTGGCGACATTGAGGATTTCATCTGGGAGTTTGTAGGTCATCATGACCATGCGAGGAAGGGCGGCGTAGGGATTATCTTCTTCTTTTTCATCTTCCCCCGGAACCCAATTAGCCTTGGCTTTTTGTTCATCTGAATAA
>JAITLH010000089.1 GCA_031277995.1 Deltaproteobacteria bacterium | reverse complement strand
CTCCAACATACGCGAAAACGAAAAAGTGTCCATCCTACTTATCGAACACGACATGAGCCTGGTCATGACCGTCTCCAAAAAAATCTACGTCTTCGATTACGGTCGCTTAATCGCCCAAGGCCCGCCCGACGAGATCCAGCGGGATCCCAAAGTAATCAAGGCTTACTTAGGAGAGGACTAAGCCCTCGCCCAAGGTAGGCCCCGAATAAAAAAGGACGCGGCGTTACCAAGGGCCAATTCTGGGCCAAACCCAAAACCCTACCGCGATTAAAGGGGGGGGCGTTACCAAGGCGAATTTAATGAAGGCTTTTTTTGGTGAAGACTAATGACTAAAACCTTACTGGAATTAAAGGGCGTGAGGACGGCCTACGGAAACATCGAGGCCCTAAAAGGCGTCGATCTCCACATAAACGAGGGCGAGATTATCGCCCTTTTGGGGGCCAACGGGGCCGGCAAAACCACCACCTTGGCCTCGATTACCGGACTGGTCCCACCCAAAAGCGGCAGCGTGGTTTTTGACGGGGAAGACATTAGGGGGGCCAGGATTGAAAGCCTGGTTAAAAAAGGCCTCATCATGGTCCCGGAAGGTCGCCACATCTTCCCGGGCCTGACGGTCTTGGAAAACCTCAAGATGGGCGCCTACGTTTTAAACGACCAAAAGGACCTCAAGCGGGATCTCGAATACATCTTCAATCTTTTTCCCATCCTGGCCACCCGCTCCAAACAAAGCGGCGGCACCCTTTCCGGGGGCGAGCAGCAAATGCTGGCCATCTCCAGGAGCCTTATGGGAAAACCGCGTTTACTCCTTTTGGACGAACCCAGCCTGGGCCTGGCGCCCATCGTCATCCGGGACATCCTGGAAACCATACGCATGATAAACAAAGAAAACGGGACGACCATCTTACTGGTGGAACAAAACGCCAACTTGGCCCTGATGCTGGCCCACCGGGCCTACATCATGACCACGGGCCTAATCACCCTCTCGGGCACCGCCTCGGAATTTTTAAACGACGAAAACGTCCGTAAGGCCTACTTAGGCGGTTAAAACACCCAAGTAAGCCTTTCTTAACCAAAGCAAAAGCTCCTAAAAACCAAAAAAATACCACTTCGCCTGGCCAATGGCCCAAAAACATGGCCCAAGGACCTGGTAAATTTTGCCCCAATATTGTATGATCAGTTGGCTTTTTAAAAAAATTTAACGCTTTGGCCCTTTTCGTCTTGGGCGGTTTTCCCGACGCCTACTTGGTTTGCCCCGACGCGCCCACCTGGGCCGCGAGGGTTTTTCCACCCGTCGGGCCTGGGTTTTTGGAATGGCCAAAACGCCCAATTGATTTTCGCGACCGGGCGATTCGTTTTGAAATTCGCCCGCGAGCCCCCTCTCTCTTTTTTTCTCGAATTTTCTAAATTTATGGGCGCCAATTGGCCAAATCGGGCTTTTTAGCCACAAGGCTAATGTCCTTTGGCCGCGTCCCGCTTAAGCGATCCCGCCCAAATGGGGACCGCCTAGGCTAGTTTTGCCCGTCACCCGTGGGCGCCCGGGCCCGTAATATAGCCAACTTTGTAAAAAAATTTATAAACCCCTTGTATTTTTGGTCTTTTTCCTTTTATTATGTAAGGGCTAGGGGCGGCCTTGGCCCAGGTCCCCTTGGCCAAATAAGCCCAATTTGATACTTTTTGGTAATAAGAGCGGATGCCCTACTTAGGTTAGAGAATTTTCTTAAGATTTTAAGTTTTTAAGGAGACGGTATTGAGCGCAAGCCCGAACCATAGCCCAAATAATCTTAACTCTGAGAGTTTGACCCCCTTTGAAATCAAGGCCTCGGGACCGGGCCAGTTCATTTGCCAAGGGGACCTAAACGCCCACGTGCCCGGCCACGCCTGGGACGCGGTTTTCAAATCGGCCAAAGGGCAACCCCCCTCCGGCCAAACGGCCGCGGGCCAAGCCCCCTCCGGCCAAGCTACCACTGGCCAAGCGGGCAAAGGCCAAATGGCCATCGACATTTCCACCATAAAAAGCCTCGACCTTAACGGGGCGGCCCAGCTCCTTTGGCTAAAAAATAGGCTCAAACGAAAAGGCGTGACCTTGGCCATTTCCGAGCCCCCAAAACACCTGGCGGCCATCTGGACCTTGGCCCTAAATACCTTGGGGCCCCCGGCGGAATTGCCGGTCCAGCCCTCGTTTTTTGAGAAAATGGGTCGGCTCCACTCAAATTTCTGGGCCGATTTTCTCGCCCTGACGGCTTTTTTGGGCGAACTCCTCTCCCACCTTGTTGAGATTATCTTTAGGCCTTGGCGCCTTAGGTGGGGCTCGACGCTTTTTTTGGTCGAGCAAGCCGTGGTTAACGCCTTGCCGGTCACCGCCCTGGTTTCCTTTCTGGTGGGCTTAATCTTAGCCTTCCAGTCGGCCATGTTCATGCGGCTTTTTGGCGTGGATATTTTCGTGGCCGATCTGGTGGGCCTGGCCCTGATTCGCGAGCTTGGCACCTTGCTTACGGCCATAGTTTTGACGGGCCGGAGCGGTTCGGCTTTTTCGGCCGAGCTTGGGGCCATGAAGGCCAACCAGGAAATAGACGCCTTTGTCACCATGGGGCTTTCCCCGTCGAGGGATTTGGTTTTGCCCCGGGTCATGGCCCTAACCCTGGCCACTCCCTTACTTACGGTCCTGGCCGATTTCGCGGGCCTAATTGGCGGAAACGTGGTCATGGTGACTTTGGGCCATCCCGTCAGCGTTTTTTGGACGGAACTCTCAGGCCACGTGGACATGTCCGACTTTGCCACCGGCCTTTTTAAATCCTTCGTCTTTGGCTTTACCGTGGCCACCATCGGTTGCCAAAGGGGCCTGGCCGCCGCCAGCGGCCCCACGGCCGTGGGGCAAGCCACGACCCTGGGGGTCGTAACTAACATAATCGTTTTGGCCGTGCTGGATAGCCTTTTCGCCGTCCTGTTTTACATTTTGAACTGGTGAAAAAACCCTTCGAAAAAACCGGGGGAGGCTTAGGTTCCTTAACCAAAAACCCCACCTCTACCCCAGCGAAATTGGCCCCGTAATCGGTCAAAATCGCCCCCCTGAGCCCCGGCGAGGCCAAATCCGCACGTCTATGGTTGCGGCCCCACCCCAGGGCCCTACGGGCCCCCGCGGCCGTTTTGGCCCCGGCCTAATCGATAAACCATAAAAAGGGACAAGCCGGGGGACATGAAGCCAACCCCGCTCGGTCTGGCCAAAGCGAATTCCAACCAAAGGGGTTACGAAAAAACCAACGCGAAAAACCAAGGCGAAAAAAATTTGGACGAAAAACAAGCGAAAAATAATCCGTTCACGCCTTAAACACGAGACAATTAAAAAAAAAGCGACTTTAAAGATTAACCGTCTGACCCTTACTCTCTCAGACGAATGGATGGATGGCAAATAATTCGTGGACTTAGAGAACAAAATCAATTATCCTTTAGTCGTGACAAATCTTGAAGTGGCCTATACGGATAGTCCCCCACTCCTAACCGACGTCACTTTTAAAGTGGCCAAGGGGGAGATTTTTGGACTATTGGGCCCCAGCGGGTGCGGTAAGTCAACCTTGCTTAGGCATCTGGTAGGCCTTGAGAGGGCCAGGGTCGGGACCGTTGAACTTTTTGGCCAAGATCTCTGGGCCAAAGACGGCGCTTTATTGGACCAACATCGCCGCAAGTTTGGGGTCATGTATCAAGGCGGGGCTCTTTTTGGGGATCTGACCCTCCTGGAAAACGTCAGTTTGCCCTTAAAAGAATTCACCCAACTTTCGCCGGGGGCCATTAGGGCGGCCGCCCAGTTAAAACTGGCCCTGGTGGGTCTTTCCGGTTTTGAGTATTACCTCCCGGCCAGTCTCTCCGGGGGCATGCAAAAGAGGGCCGCCATCGCCAGGGCCTTGGCCCTGGAGCCCGGGCTCTTGTTTTTGGACGAACCCTCGGCCGGGCTCGATCCCGTGACCTCGGCCGGTTTGGACCAATTAATCGTGACTTTGGCCAGAAACCTGGCCCTTTCTTTCGTCATCGTCACCCATGAGCTCCACAGCATCATGGTCACCTTGGATCGGGCCATATTGCTGGACAAAGAGAAAAAGGGCATCGCCGCCATCGGAACGCCCACTTTCCTGGCCCACGATTCCCCAAGCCCGGCGGCCGCCCAGTTTTTCCGCCGCGAGGAATCTCTCCTGGCCCCCGGTCGGCCTTAAACAAGGCCGCCCGGGGGGCGATTGGCTAAAACCCAGGTTTTGTTTTAAAACGAAAGCTTAGCCACAAAAAAATAACCATCAACATGGCCTAAAACGAATTCATGGCCCCAACAATCGAAGAATTTAAACGCTAAATTTTTAATTAAAAACTTATTCCCATTCTATCGAGTATTAAATGATGTTATCTAGGGTCAACTATATTAAAATAGGCATTTTCACGATTTCCGCGCTGGTCTTGGTGGTCGGGGCCGTGTTGTATTTTGGCCTAAGTTCAGTCTTTAAAAATTACCTGGAGTGCCAAACCTATTTTAACCATACCGTTCAAGGACTTTCCGCCGGGGCCTCGGTCAATTTCCGAGGGTTTAGGGTTGGCCAGGTCAAAAAAATTACCTTGCCCATCTCGACCGAGGATTCTGGCCAGCAGCTTATGGTCAAGGTCGAGTTTACCATCGACCCGGCCCTTTTGATGGGTCGGCAGGGCGTCACCAACCAAGACGCCAAGCGCCTTTTGGAAAGGGAAATAAACAATAAGCTTCGCTGTTTTCTCTCCTTCCAGGGCGTTTCGGGTTTGGGCTATCTAAACCTTGACTACCTGGAACCCAATTCCGTCGAGGAGCCGATCTTATACGAACCCAACGGGGAACTGGTCATACCCAGCGCCAAGGGGGCGGTTTTGGCCATAGGCGAATCCCTCTCCAAAATCCTGGAATCCCTTTCGAAAGTCGATTTCGAAACCCTGGATAAGACCATGAACACGACCCTCGTCTCGGTAAACAATCTATCCAATACCGTAAACGCGGACTTGCACGAATTAAGCTCCACCATAACCAAGTCCCTGGAAAGTTTCGACAAGGTCTCCGAAGGCTTGGCCCAACTCACGACCCAAGTTTCCAAGGACTTGGACAATTTTAACCTCAACCAAAAATCCACCGATCTTAGCGCTTCCCTAAGGCGCCTTAACGCCTTACTGAGCCAAATCGACGGCCTGACCCGGACCACCAAAAACAGCCTGCCCCAGACCCTGGAAAACCTTCGGGTCATGTCCGAAAACCTCCGGGAAGTCTCCGAGATGGCCAAGCGCTATCCCAGTCAAATCTTCTTCGGCGAGCCGCCCAAAGAGGTAAAATAATGCGCCAAAACCAGACCCTTACCTCCGGGCCAATAGTTTCCCCCAACTCCCCCCACGCCCTGGGAAACTTCCCCTAGGGCCGCCCCGCCCCCCGCCCCCCAACCCCCGGCCCCCTAACCGCGGCGCCCCACGCCCCCGCGCCCCAAA
>JAITLH010000068.1 GCA_031277995.1 Deltaproteobacteria bacterium | reverse complement strand
CCGTTTAAATTTTCCGCGGCCCCAGCCCCCCCCATGGCCCCCCCAGGCCCACCCTCAGGGCCCCCCCGGTGCCCCCCGGGGAGAGCGCGCCCCCCCAAAGAAAAAGTCCGGACGAGCCGAAAAATTTGGCCCAACCGGACTATCTCGAATTTCGCGATTGGCCTAAACCGGTGGCGGTTATTTTTATCGCCCCATGGTTTGGGGGTGAAATGGCTTAGGGGTGAAGCTGGCCGTCTTTCATGGTTAGCCTACTGGTCACCACCCGCTCCAAAAAGGGGGAATCGTGACTGACTATGACCATGGGCAGATTCAGTTTCATTAGGATCGCTTCCAACCGGGACACCGCCGAGACGTCCAAAAACGTGGTCGGCTCATCCAATATGAGAATCTTTGGCCTCAAAGCCAGGGCCGTGGCCACGGCCACCAGTTTTTTCTCCCCGCCGGATAAATCGTAGGTAATCCTCTCCGAAAAATCGGACAGCCCCAACTCGGCCAGGGTCTCGGAAACGATCGTTTTGGCCTCGGCCTTGGTCTTGCCTAAGTTTAGCGGCCCGAAGGCCACGTCGTCGGCTACCGTTGGGCAAAAAAGCTGATCGTTGGCGTCCTGAAAGACAAAACCCAAAAGGGGCCGCACTTCTTTAAAGTCGGCCTCCCTTACCCTGGCCTTGCCCAAAATCTCAACCGTCCCGGCCTGGGGTTTAATAAGCCCCATGATAATCGAAAGCAAAGTGGTTTTGCCGCTGCCGTTTGAGCCCACCACCCCGACGCGGCTATTTTCGTCCACGCGAAAGTCAAGACCCTTTAGGACCTCGGGCCGCTTGGGATAGGCGAAACGGACGCCCCGTAAATTTATGATTGGCTCGGATGGGGACATGTAATTTTTCTACCATGGCCAAAGGCGGCCTTATTATTCGGTTGATGGGATTTTTCCCTGGCCGGGCCCGCCCCCGGTCTGGTTTTTTTCTTTTTCTGGTTTTTTCTTTCTTGGTTCTTTATTTTCTCGCATCTTATATCATGATTTTTGATCCTGATTCCCTATTCTCAGTTACTTGATCCTTACCTTACGTTACTTATTCCCTATTCTCAGTTCCTTAATCCTGGTTTTCCCTTACTTAATCCCGATTCCTTGATTCTTTTTTTTCTTCTTTCTATTTTTTGGCTTTTATTTTGGCTCTTCTTGTTTTGGGCCAAGGGGTTTTTGGTTTCCGTCAGGGAGGGAGGCGGCGGCGCGCCCGGCCAGGGTTTTTTTCCAAAGGGTTTTGTCCAAGGGCTTTGTCCAATGGGTTTTTTCCCAAGGGTTTTTCCCCTTGGTCTTAGTAGTTGGCCTTATAAAGGACGTTTAAGGTCACCACCAAACTAGCCACGATTAAAAATACCACGAGGGCAACGATGTCGGTTCGGGTAATCCGCCGCTCCAGGGTAAAGTAAAAGGTGCCCTTGTAACCGCGGCAAAGCATGGCCGCGTAGACCCGCTCGCCGCGATCCAAACCCCGGACCAAAAGCACCCCGGCCAGATTGGCGTAACTCCTAAGGCAGTGGAGGCTGGTCGAGGCCTTAAAGCCCCTGATTTTCATGGCCCAGACCAATCTTTCATATTCGTCCGTTATGACCGTAACGTAACGGGTCATCAGGCCCAGCATGGCCGTTAACTTTTCCGGGGCGCCCATGGCCCGGGCCGCGGTCATGAGCTGAAAAACCGTGGTGGTCGTGGTTATGGCCATGGCCGCGGCGGTAATGCCCAGGGCCTGGACGCTTAACCTGGCCGAAAGGAGCACCCCTTCCCAGGTCATGGTCAAAGGGCCAATCTGGGTAATCTTTTCCCCGGGCATGGAAAAGGGCAAGACCAGCCAAATGAAAAGCAAAAAGAAGTTAATCTTGATTAGTCGCCAAACAAACGACAGGGGCTTTTCCGGGCCCGAGAGGATAATCAAAACAACCGATCCGGCCAAACCGGCAAAGGCCCCCGGAAAACCCGTGGCCAGGGCCAAGACAAAGGACCAGATCACCAAGGCGATAAGCTTGACCCTAGGGTCAAGCCTAGCCAAAAACCCGGTCCCCTCGTTGGATCCGCTAAAGCCCATAAATAATAATCCTAACCCTAATGGCCCAGAGAAAAAAAGCCAGGCCGTCTTGGCCGTTTGGCCCTTTCAAGGAAGCGGGAAGCCAAGGCGCCAAAAAAACCTACCGCCATCTCCCAGGGCCTCCCTGGGCCTCAAGCGCTCTCCCGCGGCCATCAAAAAAAACCGCGCCACCGACGGCCCATGGGAAAATAAGATCCCTTACCCGTGGCATAATAACAAAACCGTTGTCAATATGCCAACCAGTGATTTACGGTTAGTTTTTGTAAAATTACTCCTTAATTTACCAATACTTAATACTCAATTCTCTTTACTTTAACCCTATGTTTATTATTTTGTCACCATAAGATCTTCTAAGCCTACTTAAATCCAAGTCTTTTTTAATTTTTAGCGTCAAAAATTAATCTTTTCATCTCCCTTACCCAATCCCCCATGACTCCCGGCCGAAATTTTGGGCCCCCCCACAAGGATACTAGCCGGCCGCAAACTGGGCCCCAAACGAGGGGCCCAGTAACGACCCCAAAGCCGGGCCCCAAAACATTGGCCCAAACACTGGCCATGGCCATTACCCGCCAAACGCCCGGACCCCTTACGCGGCCCACCCTCGGGGCCAAAAGCGGCCTGGGCCAAGGAAAGACCTTCCCTGCGTAACCCAAAACCCAAACCCAGGCGGGCGGGCCCAGAGGGCCACAAATCCTCCCCCTCTAAACCAGCCTCGCGCGGCCATTGGGCGGCTTTGGCCAGCCTCGCGCGGCCTTAGGCGGCCGCGGGGCGATCCCAGGGCGGCGATCTATGGGTTACCCCAGGGCGGCGGTCTCTGATTCACCTTGTCGAGCCGGATGGGCGGGCGGGGCGTCAAGGGGCCAGGCGCGCCCTGGGGTTAAAACGAGAAAGTGGGGTATTTGGGTTATCCGTTGACGGGAAGTTCGCGACTTTACAGAAAAGGCCCGGTCGGGTAGAATTATCCGACCCTGGACCCGGATGGCGCGACCAAGATGGCCTTTCGAGTGGGCCGTTTAGAAAAAAGCCCGAGGGGGTTTTTTTGGGGAGGGGTGGGAGTTTTTCTTGACCATAATGTTGACCATAGCCGCGTTGGCGCTCGATTGGGTTATAGGGGATCCGCAGAGCTGGCCCCACCCGGTTCGCTTCATTGGCCATCTGATCGTGGCCTTGGAGCGCTTTTGCCTTAGGGTGGCCGATTGGCTTAAAGGCGGCAAGGTCATAAAGTTTTTGCTGGGGGTTTTTCTGGCCCTGGGGACCATCGGCGTTAGCGTTTTGGCGATAGGCTACGTTTTAAGCTTGGCCTTTAGGCTATCCGGCCTATTGTGGTTAGCCTGCGCCCTTTATTTGGTCTTTACCATTTTTTGCCTCAAAGACTTAATCGATCACGTCAACAAGGTCGAAAAAGCCCTTGAAGCCTTGGACTTGGACAAAGCCAGGCGGGCCCTTTCCTGGATCGTTGGCCGGGACACGGCTCACCTAAGCCCCGAGGGGATTAGAAGGGCGACCATCGAAACCGTCGCCGAAAACTTCTCGGACGGTCTGGTGGCCCCCCTTTTGTATTTGGCCCTGGGCGGCCCGGTTTTGGCCTGGGGCTACAAGGCCGTCAACACCTTGGATTCCATGGTTGGCTACAAAAACGAGCGCTATCTTTATTTGGGGCGTTTTTCGGCCCGCCTGGACGACGCGGCCAATTTCATCCCGGCCCGTCTGGCGGCCTTACTGTTAATCCTGGGCGCCAAAATCCTACGCTACGATTCCCATAATTCTTACGCTCTCTGGCGCCGCGAGGGCGCCTTTCATTCCAGCCCCAACTCGGGCCAAACCGAGGCGGCCATGGCCGGCGCCTTAAACGTCCATCTGGGCGGCCCCAATTACTACGGGGGCATTTTGGTCGAAAAACCCGCGATTGGCGCCGGGGGTCAGGAATCGACCCGTGAAAGCGTACAAAAGGCCTTGAAACTAGTTAAGTTCTCAACCCTCTTGGCCATCGCCCTGGCCATCTTGATTGAGGCCATGGTCCTTGCGTTTTTTCAGTATCCCTGGGGCTGGGGCCTAAGTTTTTAGGCGGGGCCGGGGGTTTTCTCGGCACGGGCAGAATCGGGCTAGGGAATTGGCCCGGGGCTTGGCCTAGGGCTTGGCTTGGAGCTAGGCCTAGGTCTTGGCTTAGGGCAGA
The DNA here is from genome assembly GCA_031277995.1 of Deltaproteobacteria bacterium. GTDB lineage: Bacteria > Desulfobacterota > Desulfarculia > Adiutricales > Adiutricaceae > JAIRNQ01. Next base: position 3,789 of record JAITLH010000068.1, on the reverse strand, counting down.
GCCCGTGGTTGGGGCTTTGGATTTTTAGGCGGCGCCGGGGATTTTCTCGGCACGGGCAGAATCGGGCTAAGGGAATTGGCCCGGTGGTTGGGCTTAGGGTTGGGCCCGGAGCTTGGCCTAGGGTTAAGCCCAGGGGTTAAGCCTAGTATTAAGCCATGAGTTAAGCTTAGTATTTTTGGGTTTTTTAGGGGGCCGAAAATTTTTTGGCCAGAAATAATCGGGCCAAGGGATTGGCCCAGGGCTTTGGTTTAAACGGCTTTGGGGAAATAAGGAGCGATTGGGTTTTAGCATGGACAAACCAAGTGGGAAAACGGCCAGGTTGACCGAAAAACGCCACGGCGGCGGGGTGGTTGAGGCGGCCAGGGCGCTAAATAAGAATTTTGAAGACATCATTGATTTTTCGGCCAACATCAACCCCTTGGGCTTACCCGAGGGCTTGAAAGAACTTCTTGGTTTTTCCATCGATTCCATCGTCCATTACCCGGAAATAAGGGCCCGGACGCTTAGGGAAAAAATCGCCCGGATGTCCGACTTGTCCCCAAGCTCTATTTTTGTCGAAGCCGGATCCACCCCGCTTATTTACATGTTGGCCAGGCACCTGGGGACCCAAAATAACTGCGTAATCGCCCCGGCTTTTTCCGAGTACGCCGCCGCCTTTGAAATCATGGGCCGCCCGGACGTCCACTACCACGTTTTAACGGAAGCCGATGAGTTTTTGCTTACCCAGGAAAGCGTAAACGAACTTGTCTCCAAACAACACGACCTAGTCATATTGGCCAATCCCGCCAACCCCACGGGCCGACGCCTTCCCCCGGCTAGCCTAAACCAACTTATGCGTTATTCAAGCGAGAAAGGTTTCTTTCTGGTTTTGGATGAAGCTTTCATGGGCTTTTGCGAAGATCAATTTTCCATGGAGAGGGCCATCCATGATTTCCCTTACCTGATCGTTCTAAAATCACTGACTAAGCTTTTTGCCATACCCGGCTTGAGGCTTGGCTACATGGTCAGCGGAAATAATGACGTAATAAATACTTTCGAAGATCGAATGGAACCGTGGAGCGTAAACTCCCTGGCCCAAAAAGCCGGGCTTTTCCTTTTGGACCAAAAACGCTACGTCGAAGACACCCCGGCCAACGCGACCAAACTCAGAAATTTTCTGACCCAAACCCTTTCGCCCTTCTTTGATTTTTTTGATTCCGAATGCAACTTCGTCATGGCCAGGATTAAGGACGCCCCCAACGCCCCGAGAATGGGACCGCCCAAAGACCCACAAGAACTCGAAGAGAGAAAACTTCTTAAGAAAAAAGTCGTCGATTACCTTTACGCCCAAGGGATCCTGATAAGGGATCTTGACGGCATGAAAGGCCTTGACGACGGTTTCGTTCGCTTGGCCGTAAGACCCCAAAACGAAACCATTTGCCTACGAAAGAGCTTGGAGAGTTTTTATGCCCAAACCGTCTGAGCCTAAAACCATGGGCCAAGGGGCTTACTTTCGACAAAACTTGGAGAGTTTTTATGCCTGAACTGCCTGAGGCCGAAACCATGGCCAGGGATCTTAATTCTCGGGTGGCCGATCAGACCATTTCCGAGGTTTTGGTCTCCTTTGACAAAATCGTGGCCTCGGATTTATCAACCTTCGCGCCGACGCTTATTGGTCAGAAGATCGAACGCGTGGGTAGGATAGGCAAGTGGATTAAGTTTGACCTATCGTCGGGCGGGGCTTTGTTGGCCCATTTAAAAATGACCGGCCAGTTCGTCATGGGCGATTGGCCCGGGGATCTTTCGGGCGAGTGGCCGGCCCATACCCGGGCGGCCTTTTTGCTCACGGGCGAAAATTCCCGGCAAACGTTATTTTATCGAGACATTCGGAAATTTGGGCGCCTAAGGGCTTTTTCCCCGGACGGGCTAAGGGACTTTTTAAAGGAACTTGGTTTGGGCCCCGATCCCCTCAAACTTGAGCCCGCTGACTTTCATAGTATCGTGTCCGGCAAAAAAGCCCGCCTCAAACAGGTTCTATTGGACCAGGGCGTAATCGCCGGGCTGGGTAACATCTACGTTGACGAGTCCCTTTTCGCCGCCGCCCTCTCCCCCTTCAGATTGGCCACCACCCTTAGCCCCGAGGAAACTTCGAATTTACTTACCCAGATCCAGCGCGTTTTGGCCAAGGCCATTGAACTTCGGGGATCCACGGTGGAAAACTACCAGGGCTTGGAGGGACCGGGTTCTTTCCAAGACCACCACCTGGTTTACGGCAAACATGGCCAAAACTGCCCCAAATGCGGCGAGGGCTTGGCCAAAGGCCGCGTCGGCGGCCGGGGGACCACCTATTGCCCCGCTTGCCAAAAGTAAAGCCCCCTAAGGGTTTTCGCGCTTTTGGTTTGGCGAGAAGGGAAGTAAAGCGGCTTTGGATTTTTTCGCGACTTCGCGTTCTAAGGCGCCTCGCGGCCGCAAGGTTTGCGAGGAACCTTAGAACGTGAGACTTTGAGACGGTAAGGGCGCGAGACAACGGAGGGCTTAAAGCCCTGGGTTTGGGGCTTTTGGAAAGGAAGTCAAGGGGGAAATGGGTTTGGTATTAAGCGGCCTATCGGTTTTTTTGGAAGTCCATCACGCGGCTTACCAGGGCAAGGCCATTGGGCTTTTGGCCAACCAGGCTTCGGTGGGGCCGGACTATAGGCATGCCTTGGAGCTTTTGGACGAAAGGATGCCCGGGGCGGTCAGGAAAGTTTTTTCACCCCAGCACGGTTTTGTCGGCGACAAGCAAGACAACATGATCGAATCCGAGCATGGGGCCCTTAGGGACGGCCGTCCGGTTTACAGTTTATACGCTAACACCCGCCAACCCGACGCTGGCATGCTTAAAGGCCTGGATATTTTTTTGGTGGATTTGGTTGACGTGGGGACCCGGGTCTACACTTTCGCCCAGACGGTTTTTCTGGCCCTCAAAGCTTGCTCCCAATGCGGCGTCGAGATGGTCGTTTGCGATCGGCCAAACCCCATAGGCGGTTTGGAGATCGAGGGCAATATCCTCGACGATGACTGCCAGTCTTTCGTCGGCTTGGCCCCAACGCCCATGAGGCATTCCCTGACCCTTGGCGAATTGGCCATTTTTTTCAATTCCAGGTTGGATAAGCCCGCCGCCCTTACGGTTATTCCCTTGTCCGGTTGGAAAAGGTCCATGTATTTCAAGGATACCGGCCTTAACTGGGTCATGCCCTCACCCAACATGCCCGATCCCGCGACCGCTTGGCTTTACCCCGGGGCCGTCATCTGGGAAGGGACAAACGTCTCCGAAGGCCGAGGAACCACCAGGCCCTTTCACCTAATGGGCGCGCCCTATATCGATTCCGAGCTTCTGGCTAGCGATCTTAAAAAACTCAAACTCCCCGGCCTGGCCCTAAGAAAGGCTTCGTTTTTACCCACCTTCAATAAATGGGCTGGAAGGCTTTGCCATGGCTTGGAACTCTACCCCTTGGACCAAACCTTTAAGCCCTATCTCACGGCCCTCTCGATTCTAGGCGTAATTTTGAAGCGCTGGCCAGAGGAGTTTAAGCTTAAAGATCCCCCTTACGAATACGACTACGAAACCAGGCCCCTTGATTTAATCCTGGGCCGCCGCGGACTTTTCGAGGCCCTGCGAAGTGGCGTCTCGGCCCTGGAGCTGACCAATTCCTTCGCCGGCGAATTGGCCAAATTCAAAAGGGAGATTCAGACGGTCAAGCTCTACCCGGATTAGGCGATCGCCCATTGGCCTTTTTCTTTAAGCCCCTTGGCGCCCAGGCCTAAGGCGCC